>JAFZXD010000042.1 GCA_017616955.1 Eubacterium sp.
ATAATACGTTGGCCCAACCTATTGACGTAGTAGGTAAATATATATATAGTAAAAAACACTTCGGGTGCTTTTATAGGATTTGTCTATACCGGAGTAAATAGGCATATAAAGGAGAAACATTATGAGACAGAAATTGAATAAGATAATCAGAAATATACCTATTATATTGATCGCACTGCTGCTTACGTTTTTACTTACAGCATGTGGAAATAAAGTAAGCGCAGGTTCATCAAAGGATAAGGTCAAGATAGCGTATCTGCCTATAACTCATTCGCTTGCGGTTCTTGAGGAAGCAGAAGAACTTAAGGTCAGTAAAGACAGTGATATCGAAGTAGAGCTTGTAAAGTATGGCTCATGGCCTGAGCTTCTGGATGCTCTTAACTCCGGTCAGGTGGACGGCGCTTCGGTTCTTATAGAGCTTGCGATGAAGTCGAAGTCTGAAGGAGTCGGAATCAAAGCGGTGGCTCTTGGTCATAAGGATGGAAATGTCATCATAGTTTCCAACGATGTTAAAGATGGAGCGGATTTAAAGGGAAAGACAATCGCCATTCCTCACAGACAGTCCTCACATAATATATTGGTAAATCTGGCGCTGGAAAAGAACGGTCTTACTATAAATGATATCAATGTTGTTGAGCTTGCACCTACAGAGATGCCTTCGGCACTTGCAGCAGGAACAATTGACGGATACTGCGTGGCTGAACCGTTTGGAGCGATGGGAGTTTCCATCGGAGCAGGTAAGGTTCTTTATGAATCTAATGAGCTTTGGGAAGACAGCGCATGCTGCGCACTCGTATTGACAGATAAGTTTGTTGAAGAAAGACCCGAAGTTGCTAAGAAGTATGTTGATGCATATAAGGAAGCCGGAAATAAGCTGAGCAGTGACGAGGCGAAGAATATATCAAAACAGTATCTCAATCAGAAGGATGAAGTTCTGGATATCTCACTTAAGTGGATATCATATAACGATCTTGATATCACCGAGGAACTGTATTCATCTCTTATAGAGAAGGTTAAGGCTTATGGATTGAGTGACAATCCACCGGCCTACGAAGATTTTGTACTTAATGATTTCTAACATAAAAGGATATAAAAGAAAATGAGAAAAATACTATCAGTTAGATATGTAGTTGTTTCTATTCTGATTTTAATACTGATATGGCAGATACTTTTCACGATAAGTGACTACAGCGAAGCGCTCTTTTCGTCTCCGCTTATGGCATTTAACGCACTGTTGGAAATGATCTCATCGGGAGAACTGCTTGAATCGATTGGTACCAGTATGGGAAGATTTGTTATAGGATACGGACTGTCGGTAGTTACAGCTGTTTTGCTGGGACTTATTCTGGGAAGCCTTCCGGAAGTATTCAAGTATATCAATCCGACACTTCAGCTCTTAAGACCAATCTCACCTACAGCATGGATGCCATTTGTGGTACTCCTCTTTGGAATCGGTGATGTACCTGCAGTTGTTATCATATTTATAGCGGCATTTTTCCCTGTGCTTCTTTCAACGGTTGCTGCAGTGAGTAATGTTCCGGATATATATTATAAGGTGGCAAATAACTTTGGAGTTAAGCAGCCTCTGCTCACCTGGAAGATAGTGCTTCCGGCTGCATTTCCCGGAATCGCAAATGCGATACACCTTGCTCTGGGAAGCGCCTGGATATTCCTTGTGGCAGGTGAGATGGTAGGTGCACAGTCCGGACTCGGTTATCAGATAATAGATGCCAGAAATAATGTTAGGGCAGATATTCTTCTTGCAACGATCTTCGTTATCGGAATTATTGGACTGGCCCTGGATTTTCTGTTGGGACAACTGGAAAAACTTATTCTGAAATCCTGGGGAGGTGGTAAGTAATGGCTTTTATTCATATTGAAAATGCCGGAAAAACATTTCTTGAGAACGGTCAGGAATTTACAGCCCTGGCAGATGTGAATCTGGATATAGAAAAAGGTGAATTTATCTGTCTGCTTGGACCTTCGGGATGTGGTAAAAGTACATTGTTAAATGCCATTGCGGGATTTGATCCCGTGAATAAGGGAAGCATCACCATAGATGAAGAAGAGGTGAAGGCTCCTTCTATAAATAATGTTACTATATTCCAGAATTACGGACTTCTTCCGTGGAGAACGGTTCTGAAAAATGTTGAGCTTGGGTTGGAGTCGAAGAAGGTTCCGAAGCCAGAGAGAAAAGAGACAGCCAAGAAATATCTTGAGATGGTTAAGCTCGGTGAATTTGCCAACAGTTTTCCTCATCAGTTGTCGGGAGGAATGCAGCAGAGAGTTGCTATAGCAAGGGCTTTGGCAGTTGAGCCGGAGATCATATTCATGGACGAGCCTTTTGGAGCTCTTGATGCGATTACCAGAATGAAGCTTCAGGATGATATTCTGGATATATGTAAAAATGAAAAAAAGACGATAATCTTCGTCACGCATGATATTGAAGAAGCGGTTTATCTGGCTGACAGAATCGTGGTCATGACTCCGAATCCCGGAAAGGTCAAGGGAGTCGTAACGGTACCACTTCATCATTTCAGAGACAGAACAAGCGGAGACTTTCTGTTGGTAAGAGATAAGATATTCGATCTCTTGAATATGAAAACAGAGGAATACATCGAGTATACTATATAAGAATATAATCGGCATACAGTATAGCCGCTTATATTCATGATTAAAGGAGTGTAAAAATGAATCATAAACATGAGCATCATGATGAACATCATCACCATCATTCAAGAAGCAGTAAAGGAGTGGCACACATTCATTCTCACAGAAATCTCATCGGGTTTGATGAGCACGGAATCCCAACTGTTACTTTGAAGGCAAGCGATCACGGTGGAGAAATCAGCCCAGAGGATTTTACAAGGGACTATACAAATGCTGTGCAGGAATACAGGAAGACATTTCCATCTAAGCAGGATGTTATAGAGCAGACACCGGATCCCGCAGTCAGGGAAATGCTTCTCAGAATGGAACAACTTGGAATAGATACGGCTTTCGACAGATTTGATGCTCAGAAGCCGCAGTGTAACTTTGGATTGACAGGTACATGTTGTAAGATCTGTAATATGGGACCGTGCCGTATCACACCTAAAGCTTCAAAGGGTGTCTGTGGTGCGGACGCTGACCTGATAATCGCAAGAAATCTTCTACGTTCAGCGGCAGCCGGAGCGGCACAGCACGGAATGCATGCGCGTGAGGTTATGCTGGCACTGAAGAAGGCGGCTGAAGGTGAACTGGATGTTCCTATCCTCGGAGAACAGAAGATAAGATCGACTGCGGAAGCATTTGGAATAAAACAGAAGAACATACAGCTGAAGAATGTTGCAAGGGATCTTGCGGATGCTCTGCTGGTAGATATGTCACGTACAGTTCCGGGCGAGTATAAGACTATCTCGGCCTGCGCTCTTCCTGAGCGACAGAAGGTTTGGGAGGAGCTGGATATTCTTCCGATAAGTGCTTATCACGAAGTATTTGAAGCTTATCATAAGTCCGGTTGTGCAACCGACGGTGACTGGAAGAGTATAATGCAGCAGTTTCTTCGTTGTGGACTGGCATTTACATTTTCAGGCGTAGTAGGTGCATCTATAGCAACGGATTCACTTTTCGGTGTTGGTGACAGAGTTACATCGAAGGTTAATATCGGTGCGCTCAAAAAAGGATATGTAAATATAGCGGTTCACGGACATTTGCCACTTCTTGTCAGTCAAATTGTGGCTGCAGGAAAGAGAGAGGATCTGATAGAACTTGCAAAGTCAAAAGGAGCAAAGGGAATTCGTTTCTACGGTATCTGCTGTTCGGGACTTTCGGCTATGTACAGAGACAGCGGAGTTATCCCGCTTTCAAATGCCGTTTCAGCTGAGCTGGTTCTTGGTACCGGTGCGCTTGATCTCTGGGTGGCTGATGTTCAGGATGTATTTCCTTCTATCATGGATGTGGCTCGATGCTTTAAGACAGCAGTTATAACAACAAGTGAATCTGCAAGACTTCCGGGCGCGGAACGTTTTGAGTACGACCATCATCACAGCAACCTTAATCAGACTAAGGAACTGGCCGAAAAGATTGTAAGACGTGCTATCGAAAGCTTTGAGAACAGAAAGGGAATCCCGGTTTACATTCCACCTTACGAGGTTGAGGCTGAGGTTGGATTCTCGGTTGAATATGTACATAAGAGATTTGGCAGCATGAAGCCTCTGGCTGAAGCTATAAGAGACGGAAGAATTCTTGGTGTTGTTAATATGGTCGGATGTAACAATCCGAAAGTACTTTATGAGAAATGTATCGTGGATGTGGCAGACGTACTTCTCAAGAATAATGTTCTGATCATTACCAACGGATGTGCCTCATTCCCTCTTATGAAGCTGGGATACTGTGCTATATCCGGAAAGGAAAAGGCGGGAGATTCTCTTCGTGAATTCCTGGAGCCGGATCTACCTCCGGTTTGGCATCTTGGAGAGTGTATAGACAATACACGTTCGAGTGGAATCTTTGCGGGAATAGCAGGAGAACTTGGTAAGAATATGTACGAGCTTCCTTATGCATTCTGCTCGCCTGAATGGGGCAATGAAAAAGGAATAGATGCAGCACTTGGTTTCAGACTTAACGGTATCAGCTCATATCACTGTGTTGAGGCACCAATCTACGGTTCTAAGAACGTGATCGAATTTCTGAAACTTGGTACCAAGGAACTGCTCGGTTCTACCATGAACGTTAATACAGATCCCGTTGAACTTGCCAATCTGATCGTGGCCGATATGAAAGAGAAGAGATCCCAGTTAGGCTGGGATTAAAAGTTGTTTTCTTCAATAAGAGATGCTATGATAAAAGCAGTTTATATTAGATAAACTGTAGATATGGTGATGATTTATGAAGAAAAACGGGATGTATTGAATGGTCGGTCTGAATACTCGAAAAAATAATGAGAATATATTTATAAGGGCAGCGAGAACTCCTGAGGGGTTCTTTGCTGTCTACTTTATTTTGGCTGAGCTTATTTTTGCCATAGCACGATTCGACAATACAGCTGCGTTTATAGCAAATAAGGTTTTTATGGCAGTCTTTATAGGCTATACGATCGGAGTGATATTCAGTCTTTTTCCGGAGATCTTGAGTAAGATCCTGTCCATCATATCTACGATTCTTTTTTCTTTATATGTTATGGTTCAGATCATTTACAGCAGTGTTTTCAAAAACTTCTGGTCATTTTCCGCGACAGGTGGGGTAGCCGATCAGGCTTTGGACTTTAAGAGAACGATAATGAGCGCGGTTGTAAGGGAGATAGTTCCTACATTACTAATACTAGTTCTCTGTATATTATCCATCATCTGCATAGTCAAATGGATCGACCTCACGACTCATGAATGGGAAATGTACTTCTTAAGTGTATTTGTTGTATCTGTTATCGTTGTTTACTATATTAATCTTCTGAGTCTTCAGGGAGAGGAGAAGAATTCTCCGTTCGATCTTCTGAAGAATTATTCTTCTATAGATATGTCGGTTAAGAAGCTGGGAATAATCGAAACGATGTTCCGCGATGGAATATATCTCGCATTTGAGAAGAGCAATACTGTTTCGGGAAATGCAGATACAGCATTTGAGAAAGAGGAAATGAATGAAAAAAACGAATCATCCTCAGGTAAGAATGATAAGGATAAGAGTTCGGATAACGATGCAAGTAATAAATCCGTGCAAAAATCGAACATGGATGTGGATAACCTGAAGAATGCATCAGATAAACCGGAACGAGCTTTGAATGTGGCGCAAAGACCTGATTATAATCTCGGTAAGATATCAGATCTTACTACAAATGATTCCGTCGTGGAACTGACGGAATACATCAATACGATTCAGCCTACTTATTCAAATGAATATACGGGAATGTTTGAGGGATATAATCTGATATTTATCGTGGCAGAGGCATTTGACGGATATGTGCTTGATAGAAGCCTTACGCCTGACCTGTATAAGATGTGTCACGAGGGATTCTACTTTTCGAATTATTACACTCCGCTTTGGTACGGTTCAACGCTGGGGGGAGAATATGCGAATCTTACAGGACTTATTCCGACAGGAAGCGGATATCTCAGTATGCAGAAGGTTGGAGAACAGCAGAATTCCATGCCGTTCTGTCTGGGAAATGAACTGGAAGATAAAGGCTATAAAGTATATGCATATCATAATAATGAATATGATTATTATGACAGGGATCTATCCAGAGAATATATTGGATATAAAAACTACATG
>JAFZXD010000043.1 GCA_017616955.1 Eubacterium sp.
GGACACTAAGCTCTCAGCCAACAAGTTGTCTGAATCGCTAAGTGCCGAGACCCGCAACGGTCTCGCAAGCATATCGTGCTGCTTTTGCCTTAGTCAATTTGCTCGCGAGCAAAACTAAGCGAAAGTGCAAAGTATGTATATGAGACCATGAGCGAGAGCGATGTCTCATATACATACCTTGACACGAGCGTATAATTCTTGCCGCGGAACAATAGATAGGAGTGTTTTGAATATGAGTGAAGAGGTAAAGAAGAGGCCCGCAACAAAAAAAACAAAGGCTTTTGATATAGAGAAGGCACTTGCAAGGCTTGATGAGATTAACACTGAGCTTGGCAAGTCCGGAACATCTCTGAAAGACAGTCTCGCTCTCTATAAAGAGGGTGTTGAACTTGCCGAGAAGTGTAAGGTGAATCTCGAGGGAGTTGAGAAGGAGATTCAGATTCTGTCTGAAGAGTGAGAGGTTTATATTCGATGAAAGAAGATTTGAAACAATATGTTAACAGCGCTGTACTGAAGTTCCTTCCGGACTCAAAGAAGTATCCGGCAAAGGTTGCAGAAGCTATGAATTATGCTATGGAGGCAGGTGGAAAGAGAATCCGCCCTACTCTCATGTATCTTACATACAGCGCATATAACGGAAGCTCGTCCGATGTCATAGAGGCTTATATGGCAGCTATAGAGATGATACATACACATTCTCTTATTCATGATGATCTTCCGGCACTTGATAATGATTCTCTTAGAAGAGGACGTCCTACGGTACATGTTCAGTACGACGAAGCGACCGCAATTCTGGCCGGGGATGCCCTTCTTAATTACGCTTATGAGACAGTAAGTCGTGCCAATATGAATGCTTCGGTTGAGCCGGCAAGACTATTTATGGCACAGGATATACTGCTTAGAAAAACGGGCTTGGACGGTATGCTGGGGGGACAGTCTCTCGATGTTGAATTATCGGGACAGAAGATATCGGACATAATCCGTGATTATATTTATAAATATAAGACCTGTGCGCTTATCGAAGCTCCTATAATGATCGGAGCTGCATTATCGGGATATGAAGATATTCCTTACGATAAGCTTGAAGAGGCGGGAGAAGCTGTGGGGATGGCATTTCAGGTTCAGGATGACATACTTGATGTCATCGGTGATGCTGAAAAATTAGGTAAGGAAGTAAGCCAGGATGCCAGAAATGAGAAGAATACATATGTGGCAGGCTACGGACTCGACGCTGCAAAAAGCTATGTAAAGGAACAGTCAGAGAAGGCTGTCGACATTTTAACAGAAGTGATTCCTGAAAATGATTTCAGAGATGAGCTCATTTCTCTTGTGAAGGAAATGATCGACAGAGATAAGTAATATTTATATGAAAAACAGGTGGCACTCGTTATGAGTATATTGGATAGAATTAATAAAGAAAATGATATTAAAAAGATAAGCATGTCGGACATGCCTGAACTGGCATCTGACATACGTGCTTTCATGCTGGCAAATGTCAGCAGAACAGGAGGTCATTTGGCCTCTAATCTCGGAACGGTAGAACTTACCATGGCTCTTCATATAGCCATGAATCTTCCGGATGACAAGATAGTTTTTGATGTCGGACATCAGTCTTACACACATAAGATCTTGACCGGCAGAAAGGACGATTTCTACAAGCTTCGCCAGTATGGCGGAATGAGCGGTTTTCCTAAGAGCTGTGAATCGCCTTGTGATGCATTTAACACAGGCCACAGTTCAACGTCTATATCCGCGGCACTCGGTCTTGCAAAGGCCAGAGATCTGTCGGGAGGACATGAGAGGATAGCAGCAGTGATCGGCGACGGTTCACTCACAGGCGGTATGGCTTATGAGGCACTGGATCAGCTTTCCGATCTTAAGACAAACTGTCTTATAATACTGAACGACAATGAGATGTCGATATCACCGAATGTAGGTGGTCTTTCGGACAGTCTCAGCCGTTTTCGTGTGGGACAGTCATATAATGAACTGAAGACTCACGTTGAAAATGCACTCCTGGATATTCCAAGTGTCGGTCGTAAGATGGCTCAGGGTATCAAGAAGTCCAAGGATTCCATAAAGAACCTCATGGTTCCCGGAACAATCTTCGGAGACATGGGTCTGACATATGTCGGTCCGATAGATGGACATGATATAGAAGGCATGGTTGAGATATTTGAAGATGCATTCAAGCTCAACAGACCGGTCATAGTTCATGTTAAAACAGTAAAGGGTAAAGGATACAGAATAGCCGAGAGATATCCGGAATATTTCCACGGTATCGGTCCTTTCGATATAGATACAGGTAAGGCCAAAAGGTCAAAGAGCGGAAGCTCTTATACCGATATCTTCTCCAAAACTCTTCTTAAGTACGGAGAGAAGAATCCTAAGATAGTTGCCATCACGGCGGCTATGTCCAGAGGAACCGGAGTAAGGGCATTTCAGAAGGCTCATCCGGACAGGACATTTGACGTAGGTATCGCAGAGCAGCATGCGCTTACATTTGCAGCGGGTCTCGCCAAAGGCGGAATGATCCCGGTTGTGGCGATTTACAGTTCATTCCTTCAGAGAGGATATGATCAGCTGCTTCACGATGTGTGTCTGCAGAACCTTCATGTCATAGTTATGATTGACAGATCCGGACTGGTAGGAGAAGACGGTGAGACACATAACGGAATCTATGATACAGCTTATCTAAGAAGCATTCCGAACCTTACGGTCATTGCGCCGAGAGGTGCCAAGGATTTGGAAAATGCATTTGAATTTGCACTTTCGTATGACGGCCCTGTTGCGATCAAGTATCCAAAGGGACTTGCTTGTACAAAGTATGAAGATAAGATAACAAGATACGTTGAAGGACGTTCTGAGGTTGTTAACTTCAGCTCGCTTGTTGGCGAGTCGAGCTCAAAGAAACTCGCTATTATAGCTGTTGGTGGTATGTTCCAGACTGCTATGGAGATAAGAGGACGTATCAGAAATGCAACAAACTACGAGCCACAAGTGGTTAACATAAGATTTATAAATCCTCTGGATGTTGAGAGAATTCAGGAAACAGTTAAAGACTTTGATGTTGTTGCGGTTATAGAAGAAGCAGTCCAGAGAGGAAGTGTTGGAGAAGCTGTCGGTTATCAGATGGCTATGTGCGGTGCTACGTCCAAGCTTATGCATTTCTGCATAAAAGAAGAGACTGTACAGCACGGAAGTGTAAGAAAACTTCGAGAGGTTCTCGGACTTGATGAGGATAGTATTTACGAAGCTATCATGAAGGAACTGGTTTAATGGCAAAGAAAAGATTGGATGTTATGATGGTAGAGCGTGGACTGGCTGAGTCCAGAGAAAAAGCCAAGGCTATCATCATGTCAGGAATAGTATATGTAGACAATGAGAAAGAAGATAAGGCCGGTAGCACATTTGCCGAAGAAGTACAGATTGAAGTGAGAGGCAAGACGCTTGGTTATGTCAGCAGAGGAGGTCTGAAGCTTGAAAAAGCTATGCAGGTTTTCCCTATTGAACTGAACGGCAAGGTCTGTATGGATGTAGGTGCATCCACAGGCGGGTTTACGGACTGCATGCTTCAGAACGGAGCCGTAAAGGTTTATTCTGTGGACGTGGGACACGGACAGCTTGCATGGAAGCTGAGGCAGGATGAAAGAGTTGTCTGCATGGAGAAGACAAATATAAGATATGTGAAACCTGAGGATATAGAAGAGCTGGTCAGCTTTGCATCCGTGGATGTTTCATTTATCTCTCTTTCCAAGGTTCTTCCTCCACTCAGAGATCTTCTCGTGGAAGATGGTGAAGTGGTATGTCTGATAAAGCCTCAGTTTGAGGCCGGCCGTGAAAAGGTTGGAAAGAAGGGCGTTGTCAGAGACAAGAAAGTTCATGAAGAAGTGATCAGAGAGGTTCTTGGTTTTGCCGGAGCTAACGGATTCAAAGTTCTTGGACTTGATTATTCTCCTGTAAAGGGACCTGAAGGTAACATAGAGTATCTGATGCATATCAGAAAAACAGATATGGAGTCGGGTGAAGATTTAATAGTATATGGAGAGGAAGATATAGAGAAGCTTGTATCAGACAGTCACGATACACTGGACAAGTAATCTGTATATTAGAGAGCAATGGACCCTATGAAAAGATTTTTGATAATAGCAAATGAGACCAAAGACGTAGGTCTTAAATGGTCTCATTACACCGAGAAGGTCATATACGAAAAAGGCGGAGAGTCAAAGCTGGGAATCGTCGTGGGAGATCCGACTCTTACCGAAAGCTTTGATAAGGCAGATGTGATCATAGTTATGGGTGGTGATGGGACCATGCTTGGCGTGGCTCATGTACTGAGCGGAAGAGAGATCCCCGTTATCGGAGTGAATCTCGGAACGGTAGGATTTCTGACTGAGATTATTGTATCTGAGATAGATACCATGATCGACAGACTGATGGCCGGTGACTATGAAACCGAGTACAGAATGATGCTTACCGGTCATGTTATCAGTTCATCCGGAGAAAGAGCCGGGGAATCATTGCATGCGTTAAATGAGATTGTTCTTGCAAGAGAAAATGCTCTTAAATTAATAGGTGTCAGGATACTTGTAAATGGCAAGTATTTCGATACATGTGAGGCGGACGGAATAATCCTTTCAACACCGACCGGTTCAACAGGATATAACCTGTCAGCCGGCGGACCGATAGTAATGTCGGATGCAAGGATGATAGTTATGACTCCAATATCGCCGTATTCTCTTTCCAGACGAAGTGTTATATTCGGAAAGAACGACAAGATAACGCTTGAACTGCTGGAGAAAAGGAAAGAGGGACCAAATACGGCACTCGTTTCATTTGACGGAGCGGATAACATCAGCCTTATGGTAGGGGATAAGGTTGAAGTCGGATTATCCGAAAGAAGACTTCTTCTGATAAAGATGGAAGAAATCAGTATGTATGATAAGCTGAGAAAGAAACTAAATTAACGTGACTTTTCACAAAAAGATTGTAGGGTATCATTATGAAGATTGATAGACAAAAAACAATACTTAAGCTTATATCAGAGAAAAATATCTCAACTCAGGAGGAACTGCAGGCAGCCCTTCAGGAAGAAGGTGTGGTAACAACTCAGGCTACCATATCAAGAGATATTCGAGAACTTGGACTCAGAAAAAAACACGTAGATACGGGAGTCCAGAAATATGTGGCGCCGGAAGCGAAGAGAATGCATCTTGACGTGAACGGAAGTCAGTCATATATTCAGATATTGGCAAGCGGAATCACAGAGGTTCTTCCTGCCGGTGGTTTAGTAGTAGTAAAAACATATTCCGGAATGGCTATGGCTGTCGCAGCTGCGATAGACAGCATGAAACTCCAGGGTGTTGTAGGCTGTATAGCCGGTGATGACACCATATTCGTGGCTGTCCAGGATGATGGATATGTTGAAAAAGTTATGTCGGAACTCCGTGGAAAACTTTAATTAATTGATTTTATGTAAACCACACGGAGGGTAATAAAAAATGTTAATTAATCTGCATATAGTTAATCTTGCTCTTATAGATGAGCTCGATATAGATTTCAGACCCGGTCTCAACATACTTACGGGTGAGACAGGAGCAGGAAAGTCCATCATAATCGGTTCTATAGGAATCGGTCTCGGAGGTAGATATGATACCGGCCTCCTCAGAGATCCGGAGAAGGATGGACTTGTTGAGCTGCTTTTTTCGGTTGATGATTCAGTGGCAGCTCTTCTCAGAGAAGAAGAGATAGATGTTGAAGACGGTGAAGTACTGGTGTCCAGAAGACTTACCGGTGGAAGAAGCGTGAATCGTATAAATGACAAGACCGTTACTATAGCAAAGTTACGCAAGGTTTCGGAATGTCTTATCAGTCTTCATGCTCAGCATGAACAGAGAACACTTCTTAAGGCTTCAAAACATCTTGAACTCGTAGATAAGTATTCTGACAAGATACCTGCGCTTAAAGAAAAAGTTTCGGGCATCTACAAGGAATTTAAATCTGTATCGGATAAGCTTGAGACTATGTCTCTGGATGAGACGGAGAGAGCTAAGAAACTCGATTATATCAGATACGAGATAAATGACATCGAAAGTGCCAGACTTACTCCGGGAGAAGATACGGAGCTTGAGGACATTTACAAGAAGGCAAGCAATGCTCAGGAGATAGCTGAGATAACCGGCGAGACTATGGAACTTGTTGGCTATGACAGTGACAGATCTGCAGGAAGTCAGCTGTCCAGAGCTGTAAGAACTCTGAACGGACTCACCAAGCTTGATCCGGCAGCAGAGGAACTTGTAAAGACACTTACGGACATAGATACATTGATGAGCGATTTTGCCGGACAGCTGTCGGATTATGCGTCCAATATGGAATATGATGAGGATACTCTTCGCAGTACTGAGGAGAGACTTAATCTTATCAATACACTGAAAGCAAGATATGGTTCATCCATAGAAGATATAAACAGTACACTCGATAAACTTAAGAGTGAAGAAGAGGAGCTTGCTTCTTACGAGGATACGATCGCTTCTCTTGAAAATGAGAAGATAAAGCTTCGTGCTGAACTGGAAAAGGAATGCGACAAGCTTACTGCGGAGAGAAAGAAGTCTGCAAAGGCTCTCTGCAAGACTATAGCTGATTCCATGAAAGAACTGAACTTTGAGAGAGTAAGTTTTGATATGGAATTCGAAAGACTTTCCGATTATACATCTAACGGAATCGACAGCGCACAGTTTATCATATCGACAAATGTCGGTGAAGATATGAAGCCGCTTGTAGACACCGCTTCGGGTGGTGAGCTTTCAAGAGTTATGCTGGCCATCAAGTCGGTATTATCGGAGTCGGACGATACACCGACACTTATATTTGATGAGATAGATGTAGGAATAAGCGGTATTACGGCTGAGAAGGTCGGAAATATGATGCATAAGCTGTCTGAATCAAGACAGATCATTTCTATAACACATCTGCCTCAGATTGCGGCAGCTGCAGATTCTGCATATGTTATAGAGAAGAAGATAGTTGGGGAGAAGACCAATACATCCATAAGAAGTCTTGATATGGATGGACGTATTAAAGAGCTTGCGAGACTGCTGGGCGGTGCAAAGGTTACCGACAGTGTTATCGCAACAGCAAAGGAAATGATTGCTCATAATTAATATGAAAAGTAGGGGTTGCTAAATGATTGAAACAGTCGCCAGAGTGAATCTCATGGTGAATGAGGTTCTCAAGATTAAAAAGAATCGCCTCATGCCGGATAGACTTACCGGCAAAGAAAGACGTTTGTGTATAGTTTCGGGAATATACGGTGATGAGCTGCAGGGACAGTTTATCTGTTACGAGGTTACCCGAAGGATCAAAGAAGATTATAAAAGTCTGACCGGTATAGTGGATATATATCCTGCGGTCAATCCTATGGCTCTGGAAGCACATACCAGAGAGATTCCGGGAGTTGAGCTTGATATGAACGAGCTGTTCCCGGGAGCAAAGAGCGGCGCTATGGGCGAATATGCAGCCAGCTGTATCATTGATGACATTATATCTGAAGAGGACGGCCCTAAGGCAGAGTTCTGCTTTGATGTGCACGGAAGTAATATGTACCTTACCGAGATCCCTCAGATAAGACTTAACGATGATGTTGTTGATGAGGTTATGCCCTATGCAACGAAGCTCGGACCTGATATGATATGGATTCATCCATCAACTCAGGTTAAGGACGGAAGTCTTGTGTACGAGCTGAACAAGCGTGGCGTTATGTCATGTGTTACCGAATCAGGCTGTGCATACAGGATATATCAGGATTACGGAAATCAGCTTGTGGATGGAATATTCAATCTGATGAAATATATGGATATATGGCAGGGCGAAATAAATCCGCAAAAAAAGCGTCCTCTTGTTGCATATGACAACCAAGTGTCTTATATTAATTCAGAGTCCAGTGGAATATTTATTCCAAATATAAAGATACACGATAAGGTGCAGGCAGGAATGCGTATCGGATCGGTTGTTGATATACTCACCGGTTCGGTTCAGGAAGTAATCGTGGCACCACGCAAGGGAATAGTTACGGCTATGAGAGAGTATCCTGCTATTGAAGTAGGTTCACTTCTATGCCGAATAGTCGGTACGAATGCTGATAGTTAAAGTGTGACAGGGGGTAGAAATGAGACAAGATATCATATTCTCCTATGAAACACCTTTCAGTGGAGAACATAATATATACGGCTTCACATACGGTGCGGGATCATACTCGGAACCTCTTCGTGCAGAACGTTCCGCAGCCATAGTCGGAGCCATGAGAGGAAATGAACATCAGCAGCTTTACATATGTTCAAAGCTCTCAGCAAGACTTGCAGAACTGGAAGAAAATGGTGATATAGTTCACGGTAAGTCAATAACAATCATACCATCGGTAAATTATAATTCTATAAATGCCGATCACAAATACTGGCTTTCGGATGAATCGGATATAAACAGAGTATTTCCGGGAAATCCCGACGGCCCTGCAACAAGCAGACTTGCTTATGCTCTTCTGGAAGAGCTGAAGCAGTATTCATTTGGAATACAGTTCCCATCTTACTATATGAGAGGAAGATTCATTCCTCACGTAAGAATGCTTAAGACAGGATTTGAAAGTACAAACCTGGCGAATCTTTTCGGACTGCCATTTGTCATGCTGAATGAACCAAGATCATTTGATAAGGGTACGCTCAACTATAACTGGCAGATATCCGGTACGGAGGCATTTTCACTCTATTCAGGCGGTACAGAACGTATCAATGAGGAGTATGCCGAGGTTGCTGCCAGCGCCGTTCTCAGGTTCTTGTCCAGAATGGGAATAATAAGGTATAATAGCATGGGTGGACATATATCCACTACGATGGACGAAGAAGAAATGGTAGCCATCAAGTCAGATGCAGCCGGATTCTTCAAGAGACTGACAAATGTAAACAGAGAAGTCAGAAGAGGAGATGTTCTCGCCGAGATCATCGACCCTATGGACGGACATATACTCAGTCAAGTTCATTCACCTGTAGACGGAATAGTATTCTATATGCAGGATGCACCCCTCATCTACCAGAACGTAATTCTGGTCAGGATGATCAAAAAAGTTCACTTATAAGCCGCAATCGGCTCTGCATAAGAACCGGTTCAAGTGGCGAATTGTCATAAAAAGGGAGAAAAAATCATGAGTGTAAGACGAATCTACGTAGAAAAAAGACCTGACTATGCAGTCAGAGCTGATGAACTGACAAATGAGTTCAGAGCATATCTGAGTCTCAAAGATGTGTCAGTGAGAGAACTTGTCAGATATGATGTTGAAAATCTGTCAGATGAGGTTTTTGAAGAGGCGATAGTTACAGTTTTTTCAGAGCCTCCGGTAGACATTGTATACAGAGAGGAGTTTCCTCATACGGATGATGAATTCATATTCTCAATGGAGTACCTTCCGGGACAGTTTGACCAGAGAGCTGATTCTGCTGAGCAGTGTGTGCGCCTTCTGGATGCATCTTCCGAACCTATCATCAGATCAGGTATAACTTATGCTGTTAAAGGAACACTTTCAGAGGAAGATAAGAAGACTATAGAGGCATATGTAATCAACCCTGTTGAAGCAAGACTTAGCACAGGAGCTAAGCCTGATACACTTGTTGCAGATTATCCTGAACCAGCAGATGTATCTATCTTCGATGGTTTCTGCAGTATGCCTGAAGACAAGTTCAAGGAACTTTATGACAGCCTCGGACTTGCTATGACATATAAGGATTTCCTTCACATCAGAAATTATTTCGGAAATGAAGAGAAGAGAGATCCATCTATGACGGAGATCAGAGTTCTTGATACATACTGGTCAGATCACTGCCGTCATACTACATTTGCCACAGAGCTTACAGATGTTAAGTTCGATGAAGGAAAGTATAAGGCTGCAATCGAGGGTACATTTAAGAAGTACCTCGAAGATGCTGCTGAGATAAATAAGGGAAGAGACGATAAGTTTACTTGCCTTATGGATATCGCCCTTATGGGAATGAAGAAGCTTCGTAAGGACGGAAAGCTTGAAGACCTTGATGAGTCAGACGAGATCAATGCATGTACTATCGTTGTTCCTCTTGAAATCAGAAATGAAGACGGAGAGATCGTTACTGAGGACTGGCTTATCTCATTTAAGAATGAGACACACAACCATCCTACAGAGATCGAGCCTTTCGGTGGGGCTGCAACATGTCTTGGTGGTGCTATCCGTGATCCGCTGTCAGGTCGTACATATGTATACCAGGCTATGCGTGTAACAGGAGCAGCCGATCCTACAAAGTCTCTTAAGGAGACACTTGCTAACAAGCTTCCTCAGAGAAAGATTGTTACTACAGCAGCTAAGGGATATTCTTCATACGGTAATCAGATTGGTCTTGCAACCGGTCTTGTTCAGGAAGTATATCATCCAAACTATGTTGCTAAGCGTATGGAGATCGGTGCCGTTATCGGTGCAGCTCCAAAGGATAATGTTAAGAGAATGACTTCAGATCCCGGAGATGTTATCGTACTTCTCGGTGGACGTACAGGTCGTGACGGATGTGGTGGAGCAACAGGTTCTTCCAAGGCTCATAACTCAGAATCACTCGAAAGCTGCGGAGCTGAGGTTCAGAAGGGTAATCCTCCTACAGAGCGTAAGCTTCAGAGACTGTTCAGAAGACCTGAAGTTACAACACTTATTAAGAAATGTAATGACTTCGGTGCAGGTGGTGTATCAGTTGCTATCGGTGAGCTTGCCGATGGTCTTGATATCAACCTTGACCTTGTACCTAAGAAATATGCAGGACTTGACGGTACAGAACTGTCAATCTCCGAGTCACAGGAGAGAATGGCTCTCGTTGTAGACGCAAAAGATGCAGACAAGATCCTTGACTTCGCAAGAGAGGAAAACCTCGAGGCAGTTAAGGTTGCTACAGTTACAGAATCTCCTCGTCTTGTTATGAAGTGGAGAGGTAAAGAGATAGTAAATATCAGCCGTGCATTCCTGAACACAAACGGTGCTCATCAGGAAACAACAGCTGAAGTAAAGATGCCATGCGAGAAGGTTGATCCATTTGCAGGTATCGACGGAAAGAACAGTACAGAAGACTACAGCAACGCAGATGCAGATACAAAGACTAAGTGGCTTGATATCCTTTCTGATCTTAACGTTGCTTCAGAGCGTGGACTTGTTGAGATGTTCGACTCAACAATCGGTGCAAATACAGTAACTATGCCATACGGTGGAAAGTATCAGCTCTCACCTATGCAGACTATGGTTGCTACAGTTCCTATGCTTGGAACCAGAAGAACCAATTCTGTCAGCATGATGAGCTATGGTCTTGATCCATACCTTATGTCATGGAGCCCATATCACGGAGCTGTTTATTCAGTTCTTGATTCGGTTGCTAAGATTGCCGCAGCCGGTGGTGATGTAACAAAGATCAGACTTACATTCCAGGAATACTTTGAGAGAATGACAGAGGATCCTACTCGTTGGGGCAAGCCTCTTGCAGCTCTTCTCGGTGCTTACTCAGCTCAGATCGGACTTGGTCTTCCATCAATCGGTGGTAAGGACAGTATGTCAGGATCATTCAATGAGATAGACGTACCTCCAACACTTTGTTCATTTGCAGTATGCATGAATACAGTTGCCAACGTTGTTACATCTGAGATCAAGGAGCCGGGAAATGTACTCCTCAAGGTTGATGTTCAGAAGGATGATATGGATCTTCCTGTATTCAGTGATGTACTTGAGAAGTATTCACTCATAAGAAATGCAGTTACAGAAGGTAAGATCCAGAGTGCATTTGCCGTTGGATTCGGTGGTATCATAGAATCTGTCAGCAAGATGGCATTTGGTAATAAGTTCGGTGTTGACCTTGATAACAAGGCTGTATCCAAGGAAGAACTTGGACGTAAGGACTACGGTTCAATCATTATGGAAGTTCGTCCTGAGGATGTTAAGACTCTCGGAATTCCTGCCAAGGTTATCGGTATGGTTTCAGATAAGCCTAGATTCTCATACGGTTCAACAAAGGTTTCTATGGATGAAGCTATAGAGGCATGGACAGGAAAGCTTAAGAAGGTATTCCCTGTTGATACAGGTGTAGAAGAGAGATTCGAAGGTCATGTTGCTGATTACAAGAAGGCAGTAAAGGCCGGAACCTCTGAATCAGAGCTTAAGTTCAGATATAATCCATCACTTACAGGATACGAAGGTGGAGTATATCAGGCTAAGAATATAATGGTAGCTAAGAATAAGATCGCTAAACCTCATGTATTTATTCCTGTATTCCCTGGTACAAACTGTGAGTACGACAGTGCCAGAGCATTTGAGAGAGCAGGAGCAGAGGCAGAGGTTATCGTTCTCAACAATATGGACGAGCAGGGTATCAGAGATTCTGTTGATGCATTTACAAAGGCTATAAGCCAGTCACAGATCGTTATGTTCCCTGGTGGATTCTCAGGTGGTGATGAGCCGGACGGATCAGGTAAGTTCATAGCTACAACATTCAGAAATGAAAAGATTAAAGAAGAGATGATGAAGCTCCTTAATGAGCGTGACGGACTTGTACTTGGTATCTGTAACGGATTCCAGGCACTTATCAAGCTTGGTCTTGTACCTATGGGTGAGATAGTTGAGCAGACAGAGCTCAGTCCTACACTTGCACGTAACTCAATCGGTCGTCATCAGTCAAGAATGGCTTACACAAAGGTTGTATCCAATAAGAGCCCATGGCTCCGCAAGGCTACACTTGGTGGAGTATATTCAATTCCAATCTCACATGGTGAAGGTCGTTTCGTTGCTAAGGATGAATGGCTCAGACGTCTCTTTGAGAACGGACAGGTTGCTACACAGTACGTTGATCCTGAAGGAAATCCTTCAATGGATGAAGATTACAATATCAACGGTTCATATATGGCAATTGAAGGTATAACAAGTCCTGACGGAAGAGTACTCGGAAAGATGGGTCACTCAGAGCGTCGTGACAAGAACACATACCTCAACATTGCCGGAGATAAAGATCAGAAGATATTTGAATCTGGTGTGGATTACTTTAAGTAAGGAGGAAACTATTCACAGTTAAGAGATAGCATTGAAAAACAACTGCTTGCAGTTTGTTTTTACAAGGGTATCTCTTATGACCTGCGAAGCAGGTAACTCGAAATTTACGATTCAGTGCTGCGTTAGCAGCGGTAGAGCTCCGTTTTATCAGTTTGTATAAGCTTGCTTAATACAAACTGGAAAACGAGAGCGTACTTAAGAGTAAATTTCGGGTTACTGTGAATAGTATAGATATAAGGTATGGAACTTAGTGCTATTCGTGATATATACAGCAAGATGCTGGCAAATATACGTACGGTAATGGTGGGCAGCGATGAAGTATTTTCACTGATATTCGCTTCTATGCTTTCTGGAGGACATGTACTTCTGGAAGATATGCCGGGTACCGGTAAGACTACTATGGCCAAATGTATAGCCGACAGTATCGATGTTGATTTTAAGCGTGTTCAGTTTACGCCGGACCTTATGCCTCAGGACATAACAGGTCTTAATATCTACAGTCAGAAATCAGAGGAATTCGAATTTATACCTGGACCGGTATTTACGAATATTCTGCTGGCGGATGAGATAAACCGTGCAACTCCAAGAACACAGAGCGCACTTCTTGAAGCTATGGAAGAGCGAGTTGTAACCGTCGATGGTGTGGGAAGAGAGCTTAATGCGCCGTTTATCGTAATAGCTACTGAGAACCCTATAGAGACTACGGGTACATTTCCGCTTCCGGAAGCTCAGTTGGACAGATTCATGGTCAAGCTGACGATGGGAGAACTTACAAAGGAAGATGAGGTTGCTATTCTCGACAGATTTATAATCGAGACACCTCAGATGAATGTGACTCCTGTTGTTTCGGCAAGTGAGATAGTTGAAGCTTCAAATGCTGTCAAGAATGTGACGGTTAAGAAGGTTGTAATGAATTATATAGTCGATCTGGCAGATGCTACGCGAAACTCATCTAAGCTGTTCTCAGGTGTGAGCCCGAGAGCATCACTTAATCTGATGAGGCTTTCTCAGAGTTTTGCGGCTATATCAGGTCGCGATTATGTAACTCCGGATGATGTAAGATTTTTAGCACCTTATGTTTTTGCACATAGGGTTGTAACAGGTTCGGGAATATCAAGTCTCCAAGAGACAAGAACTATTATCAAGGAGATCGTGTCAACCATTTCGGTGCCTGTGGAAGAGTGGAAGTAAAATGAAGGTTATAGCAGCTATCATTATGCTTACAATCATATATACTATCCAGAGGGTTGTATTTCAAAAATACTGGAATAAGAATCTCGAGCTGAACATGGGCTTCAGTCGGGATTACATAGAGTGCGGGGAGAGCGCTGAACTTGTCGAGGTTGTTACCAACGATAAGTTTCTGCCTCTTCCTTCTTTTCATTTAAAATTCTCCGTGGACAAGAGTCTTCTGTTTGATGACAAGGAGAACAGTGTCGTAACAGACCTGTATCATAAGAATGAAGTGTTCTCGATACTCGGACATCAGAGGATAACAAGACGGCTTTCGTTTGTGGGAAGTAAAAGAGGGGTCTTCGGAGTTCATAATGCCAACATTATCGTGCATGACTACTTTATGACGAAGCAGTATGCAGGAAGTACGACAGATACCGATTATATTTACATTTTCCCGAAGAAGCTTAAAACCGGAAAGTTTGATTTTATCTTTAAGGGTGTTATGGGCGAACTTGAGACGAGACGGAATATGATCGAGGACAGCATTTCTTTCAGAGGAATCAGGCAGTATCAGCCGTTTGATCCTTTCAGGAGTATAAACTGGAAGCAGAGCGCCAAGGCCGGTGAGCTGATGGTAAATATGCGCGGATTCACAACGGACTGTCGTATTCATATCATGCTTAATCTAGACAGTGACAACATGATTGAAGCGTCGAAGCTTCTTGAGGAAGCTATCTCGCTTGCCAGCAGTTTCGCACGTCGTCTTATCAAGGATGGGATAAATGTATCTATTGCAACCAATGGTGTCGATTCGTCCGAAAATCAGCTTCCGGAGATTGGCCAGGGTGCAGAACTTAAACATGCCGTTATGATAGACAGGATGCTTACCGAAATCTGCGGAACGCAGGGTAAGGATTCATTTATCAAAATGCTGACAGATGAGATTAAGGAGATCAGGCAGGATACTCTTTATCTGATAATAAGTCCGTATGCAAAAGAAGATATGCTGGGATTTATCGACAAGCTCGAAAGTATGGGAGGAGCGGTTCATCTTGTTGTTCCTTATTATGATGAATATCCGTATGTGAAGAATCGCACCTATGCCGATGGATGGGAGGTGCCGATAAATGTATAATTGGGTTATTAGAATTAGAAAATGGCTCAGGCTTATATATGAGTTTCTATTCATCATGCTCATAATAGATTTTGTGCTCTGTATGTCAGAGAAGGGGCTGATGGATACAAAGCTTCTTCTGATACTTGGAGTGACTCTTGTTGTGTCGTACATTTCCAGAGAATTTCTGGCACATGTCATAACGCTTCTTATTGTTCATGGCATTCTTGGGGCCGGGGCGTATTTCCTGGTGGATGAGATCTACCTGAAAGTTATATTGATAACCATGGTCGTGGGAATATTCTTCGATGCGGCTGCATATATGAAGAGAGGATATTTCCTGGTCAGGGCATTTGAAGCACCTTGGGATATCTTTTTCCTGGGAGTTGCGATCTCGATTCTGGCTGCGTACCAGCATAATAAGGCTCTTCAGACGGTTGGATATATCTCGGTTATCGTAATGCTGTGCGTTAACCTGTTCAGTATATATCTTGAAGGACTGGACGATTATATGTCACTGAACCGTAGGGTTAAGGGCATACCGATAAATCAGATGATGGCTGTTAATACATTTATAGTTTCAACGGTCATCTGTGTCATCGTAACAATAATACTGCTGGCTGATCTGCTGGGACTTCCGAAGGTGGTTGCGGGATTCTGTGAGGCGATGCTTGGGTTACTCAAGATTCTGGTCATCCTGATCGGAATAATAATTAGTTTTATAACGGGACTCTTTGGCAATTCATTTATATCACCGGGTGCAGGTGCTCAGGAGATTGAGAAGATCGTAGTGGGTGAGAGTATATTAGGAAAGATTATATACTTTATCCTTACGGTACTGATCATCATATGCGCCGTATATGTTTTGATACGGATATGTCTTTTCGTTATTAAATGGCTGATAGCAAGAACGGAAAGAAAAAATGATATGACAGAGGATCTCGATACCAAGAAGAAAGTCGTTGAGAAAACTCGTGTCGAAAAGATTGATGAAGGCGGTTATCTGTCGCCGGAGCAAAGAGCGAGACGTATCTACAAGAAGCGAGTGCTGTCCTATAAAAAATTCTTTATGCCGGGGACAAATGATACAACAGGCGATATAGAAGAGGCGATGCTCAGAACGCTTCTGGGGAATCTGCAAAACCAGCCGGAAGGCGAAGCGGCAGATGTTGAGAAAGAGGCGGAGAGACTGACCGAAGAATTCAGCAAGACGGACGGAACCCGCATCACCGAACTCTACAATGCGGTTCGATACGGAAAAGTAAAGGTAGATAAAGAATACATCGCCAACATGAAGAAGGCAAAAATCTAAAAAGTGGACACCTGAAATCTGATTTCAACTGTCCACTTTTTATGTAAACCAATAATAAACTTATATAGAAGGAATTAAAGATGTCAAAGATAATGCTTACAGTAGATGATAACCCGCAGATTGTTACTAGAAGCGTGGTAGATTATCTCATGGAGAACAAAATTCCGGCGGTTCTTTTTATAGAAGGGGCTCGCGCGGAGAAGGATAGGGACTCGGTGTTATATGCTATCAGAAATGGATTTATAATAGGAAATCATTCTTATTCACATCCGTTTTTCAGTAAACTAACGTATGACGAGTGCGTTGAAGAGATAGAAAAGACTGAGGCGATAATCGAAGATATATATAAGGAAGCCGGAGTCAAGAGACCGGTCAAGCTTTTCAGATTCCCTTTTATTGATAAGGGATATGACAGAAGTGAAGAGCATAAGCGGAAGCTGCAGGAGTATCTCGGAGCGCATGGTTTCAGCAAACTGGATTGCAGCGGGATAAAAGCTCCCGGATATTTCAGCAACGGCTGGGACAAAGATGTGGATATTACATTTTCATATGACTGCATGGAGTATATGGTACGTCCCGGTGAGATGACATTTTCCCAGATTATGGACAGACTCCGAAACGGAGATGAGGAGATGGGGTCAAATGTACTCACCGACAAGAGTACGAATCTGATTCTTATCCACAGTCACGACGAAACCGAGATGATGGAGAAGGATTACTTCAAAAAGATAGTCGGTGAGATGATAAAGTCGGGAGTGGAATTTGTGGAAACCAAGTTTACATAATATTAAAAACACATATCTATCAGTCGGCTGGTAGGAGACATCTTATCAAGTCCGCGTTTATAAACAAATCCAACGGTACGAGGTGGGATAGGAGAAGCAAGCTCCAGTTCCACTACAGTGCCGTTTTTTAATTGTTCTTCGGCGAACTCTTTGACTATGGCGGAAACTCCCATACCGATAGAAGCGAAATCTATAAGGAGATCCATGTTGTTGATCTCGAGAATCTGTCCCGGATTTATCTCGTTATCATAAAAGTAGCGGTCGATATGCTTTCTGGTGATATTTGATTTCTCGAGAAGCATGAGGTTGGAACGCTCAAGTATACTTCGGCTGCTCATAGCATCGTGGTTTGTAAAGTCGTCCCAGTCATAGTTGTCCGGTTCGGTTCTATTTGCGTCGGTATCGTCTACGAGGCTTGTGACATTTCCGGCCATAAGCCATGGATTGGTGGTCTGAGATTCAAATCCGGTTGAACTCTCTCTGACGGAAAGATTGTGAAGGTAACTGTCTGAAGCAACGAAGATATCATGCACTTCACGGAAAGGTTCATATATATAGTCGGGTGGGAGATTGGTCTCGCATATGAAACCGACGTCGATATTTCCGTCCTGAAGCTGGCGGATTGTGTTGTAAGTTGAGTGGCAGTCGATGGTAAGCTTTACGTGAGGGTTCTCTGCGATGAAGTTCTTGAGATACGGCATCAGAATATAACGGCAGAGCGAAGTGCTGATGCCGAGACGCAGTTCGCCTATTCCGAGCTCATTTATATGATGCAGTTCATCCTCGGCTTTTGATATCGTGTCAAATGCATTCTTCAGATGATCATATAGGATCATTCCTTCTTCAGTCAGAGTAACACCGCGGCTGCCTCTGCTGAAAAGCTTTGTTCCGAGAGTCTCCTCAAGATTCGATATAGACTTGCTCACTGCGGGCTGGCTGATAAAAAGCCTGTCTGCCGCTTTACTTATACTTTCGGTGTGAGCCACCATATAAAACACTCTGTAATAATTCAGATTATCAATCATATCCCACTCCCTCAAAAGTGGACAGTTGAAATCTGATTTCGGGTGTCCACTTTTTTATATAAAGACGTTAAAAATCAAGATGATATAACTATAGGTTATATTAGGTATTCATTATATATATTTTTATTATAGATTTCAAGTATGTTAAACTACAAAACAGTACTTATAACCGGCTATAGCTGTCGGTTATACCAATTTTTATTCAGAAAATGATGAAAAAAGTGGACACCTGAAATCAGATTTCAACTGTCCACTTTTGGATGACGTATTTAAAAGGAGGAAATCAATATGGGAATGACGATGACACAGAAGATTCTTGCAGCTCATGCCGGCCTGGAGAGTGTGAAGGCGGGTGAACTTATCGAGGCGAATCTTGATCTTGTTCTCGGAAATGATGTCACAACCCCGGTGGCTATCAACGAGCTGGATAAATTCAAGAAGAAAACTGTATTTGATAATACAAAGATTGCTCTTGTTATGGATCACTTCACACCTAACAAGGATATCAAGAGTGCAGAGCACGTTAAGCAGGTAAGAGACTTTTCAAAGGCTAACAATATCGTTAACTATTTCGATGTAGGACAGATGGGTATCGAGCATGCACTTCTTCCAGAAAAAGGACTTATCGTTGCTGGTAATACATGCATCGGTGCTGATTCACATACATGTACATACGGAGCGCTTGGTGCGTTCTCTACAGGTGTAGGTTCAACAGATATGGCTGCCGGTATGGTTACAGGTAAAGCTTGGTTCAAGGTTCCTTCAGCTATCAAGTTCGTTCTTAAGGGTGAGAAGGCTGAGTGGACAAGCGGAAAGGACCTCATCCTTCACATCATCGGTAAGATAGGTGTTGACGGTGCAAGATATAAGTCTATGGAATTTGTCGGAGAGGGCGTTAAGTCACTCACTATGGATGACCGTTTTACTATCGCTAACATGGCTATCGAGGCCGGTGCGTAAAATGGAATCTTCCCTGTAGATGATCTGACACTTGAATATATGAAGGAACACGCTCCTGAGAAATTCGCAAACAAAGATTATCAGGTTTATGAGGCAGATGAGGATGCTGAATACGATGAAGTTATCGAGATAGATCTTGGAAGTCTTCGTCCTACTATCGCATTTCCACATCTTCCTGAGAATACAAAGACTATTGATGAGATCCATGCAACAGGAGATATCAAGATCGATCAGGTTGTTATCGGTTCTTGTACAAACGGACGTATCGATGATATGAGAATTGCAGCTGATATCATGAACGGAAGAAAGGTTGCTGACTGGCTCAGAGTTATTATCATTCCGGGAACACAGGAGATATATCTTCAGATGCTCCGTGAAGGATTAACAGAGATCTTTATTGAGGCAGGTGCGATCGTAAGTACACCTACTTGCGGACCATGTCTTGGTGGACATATGGGAATACTTGCTCATGGTGAGAAAGCAGTATCAACAACAAACAGAAACTTTATCGGACGTATGGGTGCAATTGATTCGGAAATCTATCTTGCAAGCCCTGCAGTTGCAGCTGCTTCAGCTATAACTGGTCAGATTAGCAGTCCGGAAGATCTGCAGTAAATAGAATATATTTAGTGTAGATTCATAGTTTGATAAGTATGGTATAAGAAAGGAAATAGATATGAAAGCAAAAGGAACAGTTCATAGATATGGTGATAATGTAGATACGGATGTAATCATCCCTGCAAGATATCTTAATACAGCAGATCCTGCAGAACTTGCAAAGAACTGTATGGAAGATATAGATAAAGATTTTGTAAACAGAGTTAAGGCCGGAGACATCATGGTTGCCGGAAAGAACTTCGGATGCGGTTCTTCAAGAGAGCATGCTCCTATAGCTATTAAGGCTTCAGGAATCTCATGCGTTATTGCAGAATCATTTGCAAGAATCTTCTATAGAAACTCGATCAACATCGGTCTTCCGATTCTTGAGTGTAAGGAAGCTAGCGAGGAGATTAAGGCAGAAGACGAAGTTGAAGTTAACTTTGACACAGGGGAAATAACTGACATCACAACAGGGAAGACTTATCAGGGGCAGGCTTTCCCTCCATTTATGCAGAATATTATAACTAGTGGTGGGCTTATAAACTCTATAAATAATAGAGATTAAGATATTAAAATTTAAATATTTAAAAGGAAGGTATTTATATGGAGAACAACGAAAACAACAATTGGGGAAATGACCCTCAGCAGTCACCGTATGGTAACGCACCACAGCAGTCACCATATGGAAATGCACCACAGCAGTCACCATATGGAAATGCACCACAGCAGTCACCGTATGGTAACGCATCGCAGCAGTCACCGTATGGAAATGCACCACAGCAATCACCGTACGGAACACAGGGGAAAACAACACCGCCTCATAAGAAATCTACAGGTAAGCTTGTAGTTATCGGAATTCTGGCGGGGGTTTTAGGCGCGGTATTATTTATTGCAGGTTTCGCCATATATGGAAAGAAACATTACAAGAAACTGAAAGATGATTATTTAACGACTGAGGATTATGGTCTATACGATGATCCAAGTACAGAAGATCCGTTTACAGAGGAAGATATTTTCACAGAAGAAGATATTTTTACTGAAGAACCATTTACTGAAGATTCTACAGAACAGCTGACAACAGAACAGCTGACAACAGAA
>JAFZXD010000044.1 GCA_017616955.1 Eubacterium sp.
CAAGCATCTTAAGGGTGAAGAGACATCAACAAACCCTGTTGCAACAATCTTTGCATGGACAGGCGCTCTCAGAAAGAGAGGAGAACTTGATGGAAATAACGAGCTTATGGCATTTGCAGATAAGCTTGAGAAGGCTACTATCGATACTATCGAAGGTGGTACTATGACTAAGGACCTTGCTCTTATCACTGAGCTTGAGAATGTTACAACTCTTAATACTCAGGACTTCATCAAGGCTATCAGAACAACACTTGAGTCAGAGATGTAATAGGTAACAGAAGACGGATATACGCGTATAACGGAGAAGACTATGCTGTATGGTGCTATAGAAGCTGGTGGCACGAAGATGATATGTGCCGTCGGAGATGAGAATGGATATATCGTAGATAAGACGGTTATTTCCACTACCACGCCCGACGAAACGATGCCGAAGGTTATCGACTACTTTCGAGATAAAGATATAGAGGCACTGGGGATAGCCTGCTTTGGACCGATAGATCTGGATAAAACGTCCGATACTTACGGATATATAGTTGAGACTCCGAAAACTGCCTGGAGATTCTTCAATATAGTGGGTACTATGAAGGATGCACTGGGTGTACCGATAGGATTTGATACGGACGTGAATGGTTCTCTGCTCGGGGAAGTGACCTGGGGCAGTGCCAAGGGACTGACTGACGCCATATATATAACATTTGGAACAGGTGTCGGAGCCGGAATACTCTCCGGAGGAAAGCTTGTTCATGGAATGATGCATCCCGAAGCAGGGCATATTAAGCTCGTACCGCTTCCGGGTGATACATTTCAGGGTATATGTCCTTTTCACGGGACCTGCCTAGAAGGTATGACATCAGGACCTGCTATCCGGGCCAGATGGGGACTGTCAGGTGAAGAACTTGCTGATAGACCTGAAGTATGGGAGATGGAAAGTTCTTATATAGCACAGGGACTTTCGAGTCTGATATGCGTGCTCAGTCCGCAGAAGATAATTCTCGGGGGCGGAGTTATGCACCGGGAATCGCTTTTTCCGATGATACGCGAGAAAGTTTTGAAGGAACTGAATGGTTACCTCAAGACAAAACAGCTGGATGATATAGATAACTACATTGTTCCGGCGGGTCTGAATGATGATCAGGGAATCATGGGAGCTTTGAAACTTGCAATAGATTCTATCGAATAACAGAATCTGATATATTATATAAAAATGGATGCTTACTGTATGAACAGGCGGCATCCATTTTATAATTTATGAAAGTGGGTAGATATTTTTTGGTCAAAACTGATATTGAGCTTATATGTATTTTTTGATAGAATAGGGCACGCTGATTAAAAGAAAAAGAAAGAGAAAGTGGTAGTATGGGTACTAAAGAAGAAAAAGAGAACGTAGAAGAAACAGTACAGGAGACAGTACAGGAAGTTAAGGCTAACGTTGAAGAAGCTGAAGAAACCGAGGTACGTGAAGAGAATAAGATGGGAGTTCTTCCTGTTAAGAGACTGATCATATCGATGTCTCTTCCGATGATGGTTTCTATGCTTGTTCAGGCCATGTACAATATAGTAGACAGTATATTCGTATCACACGTAAGCGAGGATGCACTGACAGCTGTTACGATGGCATTTCCAATGCAGATGCTGATCGTTTCGGTGGGGAGTGGTACCGGTGTTGGTATAAATGCAATCCTGTCGAAAGCTTTGGGAGAAAAGAAGTATAAGAGAGCGAATAAGGCGGCTAATAATGGTCTGCTTCTGGTGCTTCTCAGTTATATAGTTTTTATTGCAGTCGGAATATTTGTTGCTGAGCCGTTTATATTCTCTCAGACAAAGCCGGGCGATGAGAATATCGGAAATATGGGAACTGCATATCTGATGATATGTTGTGTTATCTCCGTGGGTGCATTTTTCCAGATGACATTTGAGAGACTTCTTCAGTCAACCGGTAGAACTCATCTCAGTATGGTTTCACAGATTACCGGTGCAGTGATAAATATCATCTTCGACCCTATCTTTATATTCGGATACTTTGGAATACCTGCTATGGGTGTTGTAGGTGCGGCATACGCAACTGTTTTGGGACAGTGTGTAGCTGCAGTTCTTGGATGTATATTAAATGTTAAATACAATGTTGATATTAAGCTTTCGCTTAAGAAAGTATTTAAGCCTTCATGGAAGACTATTAAGAGAATCTACGCAGTTGGTATACCATCTATACTTATGATGGCTATCGGGTCTATCATGTCTTATTCCATGAACCAGATTCTTGTTGTATTTTCAACTACTGCTGTTGCGGTATTCGGTGCATACTTCAAGCTTCAGAGCTTTATATTTATGCCTGTATTCGGTCTTAATAATGGGCTTATCCCTGTTCTTGCATATAACTACGGTGCGAGAAAGGCTGATAGAATAAAAAAAGCAATTAAGTTTTCAATGGTGCTCGCAATGAGTATAATGGTAGGAGGAATGCTTGTGTTCCTTGCTATTCCGGGTGTGTTGTTAAGAATCTTTGACGCTTCAAGTGAAATGATCTCAATCGGAACTACAGCACTGAGAATCATCAGTCTGTCATTTCCTATTGCAAGTCTCTGTATTATACTTGGATCAATGTTCCAGGCATTTTCAAAGAGTAAGTATTCGCTGGTTGTTTCCATAGGAAGACAGCTTGTAGTACTTATCCCTGCTGCATGGCTCCTGGCTCAGACAGGACAGGTGCAGAATGTATGGTGGGCATTTCCTATTGCAGAAATAATGTCACTTCTTCTGTCTTTCTGTTATTATAAGAGAATAAACAGAAAGATAATATCTACACTGTAAGGTTACAGACTGTGACCATAGCATAATCATTAGGAGGTTTAGTTATGAAACTCGAGTTTATGAAAAATGGTTACGATGAAGATCTGAAGGAGTATAGTGATAACGTACTTGTCAAATGCGGTACATCATCTAAAAGTGCTGAACGAGAGACAATCTGTTTGGCTCAGGCGGGAAATACCGTAGCACAGAACTTCTATGCGGATATGATCTATAATAAAAAGATCCTCAGAAAGAAGCCGTATAGCGATGCATTTTATTTATATATGCAGGCGGCAGGTATAAGTGTAGATGCTTCGGGAGAGTGGAAGTGCAGTGGAAAAGCGAATCCTTTGGCATTCTGGTCAGTAGGATACTATCTTGTGAATTATAAACGTGAGAACGTTTTGCTTAAATGTGATACGATTACGGAGATTGAAGCACTCAGCATGGATAAAAGACTTTCCATGGCACTTGAGTTTGCTGCGGCATCTATAAGTTATGAGGAAATACCGGGAGCGGTGAACCTTATAGGAAGAATTCTCTCGGAAGCATCAAAAAGTGATGATCTGTTCGAGACTCTGAAACCGGTCATAGCTGAATGCCTGGTGGGACATGAGATACCTGAGTCTTCGGAAGTTATAGAAAGCTGTGATGACCATGAAAAGTGTGCTGAGATCAGTGAATCATTCTTTGTTGCAGCAGCTAAACTCGGTTATGTATATGCTTGTAACAGTCTTGCTGCAAAAGAAGCGGATCGTATAGTTGCAGGAGTAAAAGACGGATCCGGTTCTGATAAACTGGTTGAAAATATCATCAACTATATATGTTATCTCAGGATAGCTGCGGACAGACTGGAACCATATGCTGCCAACAGACTTGGGCTCTTCTATATGAACGGAGAGATAAAAGGAAACGGAGGAACCGTGACCTTTAAAGAATATGTGGATCATGCTTTGGCGTATGAGTATTTCAAGAAGGCGACGGTATATCCCGATGCAAATTCTGCATGGGCATATCTCAATCTTATGAAGTATTTCCATAAGGACTATGATCTGAATATAGATCTGATGAATGAACATATGGATTATATAAAGACGCTTAGTAGAGAAGTTTATGATATAGCGATGGATTTGTAAGTGGCTATGCGGAATATGTCCGCGAGACTCTACTTGCGTACGGTGCGGGGCCCCTAGGCTCACTATGCTCTCAGCCACTAAAGTGTCTGAATCGCTAAGTGAACAGGCCCGCAACGGTCTCGCGGACATATTCTGCGTATTCTTAGTGGGTCAAGAACGAGAGAAGATTGCCAGAAACATAATGATATATAGATTTATTTTGTAGGAGATTATATGCTGAATATTGTACTGCACGAACCGGAAATACCTTACAACACTGGAAATATAGGCCGGACGTGTGTGATCACAGGGACGAGGCTTCATCTTATTCGTCCTTTCGGATTTCTTTTAAATGATAAAATGCTTAAACGTGCAGGTCTTGATTACTGGCATAAGCTTGATGTTACTGAGCATGATACGGTAGACTGTTTCTATGAGTATATGGAAAAGGAAGCTTCTGAGAAGGAGACTGCTGGTGAGCGAAGGCCGAGACTGTTTTATGCAACGACTAAGGCTAAACACAGATATTCAGATGTGGAATTTCATGATGGTGATTATATAATGTTCGGAAGAGAAAGTGCAGGAATTCCCGAAGAGATTCTGGCAGAGCATCCTGAGGATTGTATCAGAATACCGATGATGCCTGATGAAAGATCGCTGAACCTTTCGAACAGTGCGGCAATCATTCTTTACGAAGCACTGAGACAGATGGATTTCCCCGGACTTGAAGATGAAGGGGAACTGCACAGGCTGACATATAAAGATGAATAGAAGAGATTCTTTGGGTTAAAGGAGGTATTTTATGGCTGCAGGACTTTCATGTGATACATGTGCATACTTCACCTATGATGATGAAGAGGAATGCTATGTATGTGATATAGATATAGACGAAGATGATTATTCGAGACTGATGGAGGGACATTTCAGAGAATGTCCTTATTATACTAACGGAGATGAATACAGAGTAGTTAGACACCAGATGTAAATCAGTGTTACGCTTCACAGTAGATACGAACTATATAATATCTGAATAGACTGCTTGCAGGCTAGATCAGCTATTATATAGTTCGTATCGTACCTGCGAAGCAGGAACCGTAAAAAACATGAGGGAGGTGTCTGCGTAGCAGACAGTAGAGCATCGCTTGAGAATTCGTATAAGCTTGCTTAATACGAATTGATAAGCGAGTGCGTACGTCCCGAATGGATTTATGATGCTGTGAAGAAAATAAAGAAAACGAATATATGAGGAACTTACATGGCAGCAAAAAAATATTATGCAGTAAGAGAGGGACGTGTTCCCGGAATATATAATACTTGGGATGAGTGCAAGGCAAATGTAACCGGATTTTCGGGTGCTGTCTATAAGAGCTTTACAACGATAGAAGAGGCTAAGGCTTTTATGGGGCAGGGAAAGCCTAAACAGACCCAGGAGTCTGAAGCTGTAGCTTACGTTGACGGAAGTTACAATATTGCCACGAAGGAATATTCTTACGGTATGCTTATGTATGTGAACGGAGATACATATGAGGCAGCCGAAAGTTTTGATGATCCGGAGATGAGTCAGATGAGAAATGTGGCAGGTGAGATCGAGGGTTCCATGCATGCTATGAAGTATTGCCTGGAGAATGGAATCAAGAGCCTGGATATATATTATGACTATGCCGGAATAGAGAAGTGGGCACTTGGAGAATGGAAGACCAATAAGGAAGGAACTATAGCTTATAAGAATTATTATGATTCGATAAAAGATAAGCTTGAGGTACATTTCCATAAGGTTAAGGGACATTCGGGAGATGCCGGAAATGACAGAGCAGATGCACTTGCTAAAAGTGCTTTGGGAATAAGTTAGAATAATAATCAAAGAAGTATTTATGGATGTTGGAATAAGGAAAAACAGAATACTCGTTGTGACTACCGGCGGAACCATATGTTCTACGGAGGGAGCGGACGGACTGAATGATATAAATAGTTCAGGGACTGTTCCTGTGCTTGTGAATCTGACTAAGGAATGCCTGAAGGGTTATGAGGATATAGTTTATGACACTATATCACCGATAGATACTCTAAGTGAGAATATGACCGTAGGACACTGGAACAAGCTTCTGGAGACGCTTAGAACGATTGAGTATAGCCTCTATGACGGAGTGATAATCCTTCATGGGTCAGATACTCTTCATATGACGTCGCCACTTATGGCTTATATGATGCAGGGACTGGGGCTTCCGGTTGTTATGGTTGCTGCTAACAGGATTCTGACTGATCCGAAAAGTAATGGCGTGAATAACATGGCTTATGCGGTTCGATTCATTATGAAAGGCGTTCCGGGAGTTTATGTTATATATAGAAATACTGATGGAGTAACATATCTTCATGATGCACTGGAACTTGAACAGTGTGGTGATTATTCAGAAGACTTTTTCAGCAGGCGAATGTTGGATATATCTGGGATAGAAGAAGATGAAAATACGGATGGTGATAAATATCCCGGATCATACAGGAGTGAAACTAAGAGGGCTCTTCTGTATGAACAGATAAAACTTACGAATTCAATTCTTTATATAAAACCTTATGTAGGAATAAATTATGATTTATTTACGCTGCAAGGTGTAAAAGCAGTTCTTCACGGTCTGTATCATAGTTCGACGGCGAGAACGAATACAGATGTTGATGAGAGGGATAGTTCCTCAGTACTTTCACTTATTGACCGCTGTAATGAGGCGGGAATACCTGTATATATACATCCATGCGAGAGAGAAAGTGTGAGGTACAGTTCAAGTGTTCCGATGCTGGAGCACGGAGCTATACCGATAAGTGGGCATACATGGAATGCAACTTTAATAGGACTTATGATCAAATATTCAGAGTGATTGAGAAGTATGAATCACTCTGAATTTTTATGTTTTTATTCATTTAAGAATCATTTAAGAATTAGACAAGATACAGATTAAGACTTTTATATGGGGCTGTTGTATATTAGCATCAGAAAAAGAAAAACGCATGAATTTAAATAAATTGAAAGGAAAAAAGATATGTTATCAAATGATGTAATTCTTAAGGCAAAAGATTTATCAAAAACATTTTCGAACGATTCGGTTCAGCAGCATGTTTTAAAGAACCTTAACCTTTCTGTATATAAAGGAGATTTTACGGTGATCATGGGAAATTCCGGATCTGGAAAGAGCACACTTCTATATGCACTTTCTGGAATGGATCGTCCAACACTCGGAACCATCACTTATTACGTAGATGAAAATGGAAAAAAGAGCGGTGGATACGGAATATTCTCAGGAAAACTTAAGTCAGTTAAAGCTGCGAACAATGGAATAGAGATATCAAAGTTTAGCAATGATAAGCTGGCACTTTTCAGAAGAAATCATGCAGGTTTCGTATTCCAGCAGAATTATCTGAATGACTCAATGAGTGCACTTGATAACGTAATGGTGAGTGGACTTCTTAAGACTAAAGACAGAAAGGAACTTGCCCAGAGAGCAAAAGAACTTCTTCAGAAAGTTGAGATAACAGAAAAAGACTGGCGTAAGTTTCCATCACAACTATCCGGTGGACAGCAGCAGAGAGTTGCCGTTGTAAGAGGAGTCATAAATCAGCCGGAAGTACTTTTCGCAGATGAGCCAACAGGAGCTCTTAACTCACAGAATACGACAAACGTTCTCGATATTATGAGTGAGCTTAATGATAGAGGTCAGAGCATTGTGATGGTAACACATACAATAAATGCTGCTGAACGAGGAAACAGGATCATTTATCTTTCGGATGGAGTTATATCAGATGAATGCCTTCTTGGACCATACATGGGAGACTATAAAGATGAGAAAAATCCGTTTCAGAGAGAGGCGTTAGACAGACATAGAATGCTTAAAGATTTTCTCACTGATATGGGTTGGTAATGTTTAGGGTTAAAGAGGAGAAAACATGTATAAATTATTTTTTATAGCAAAGAATAATATGAAAAAACAGAAGGGTGATATGATCAC
>JAFZXD010000003.1 GCA_017616955.1 Eubacterium sp.
CCCGCAGAATCACCTGTAAGCATAATGCCGATATGACCTACTATCGTCATCACTAATCCACCAAATAAAAACTGATATCCACTCAGCATAACAGTATTATGTTCATCAGAATACTTTTTCATAAGACATGATGAAACTCCATAACATAACGCCGACAACATAACAAGTATGTCTCCTATAGGTCTGTTTGCAAAACCTTTCGGAGTTATATTAACCATAAAAACTCCGGAAAATCCAAAGACACATCCGAGAATTTTTCTGAAAGTCAGAGGCTCCATATGCATGAAAACGCTTGCAATTATTATCGCAAAAAATGTAGTCAACGAATTGATCACAGATGCGTTAACGCCTTTTGTATGTGCCAATCCCACATATAAAAAGGTATACTGACCTATAGTCTGGAAAAGACTTAAAATAATTATTTTGCCCCATGCATTCTTCTTCGGAATAAGGACCTGCCAGCCCACCTTATTGCCTGCCAGCCTACCTATAATTCCTCCCAGGACAATAGCCAGAATACCCGCCAGAAAGAATCTGATACCGGCAAACCTTATAATCCTCCACACCTGATATCGTTTAATGTTCCAAAGACTATATCCGATCTTTATCGCAGGGAATGCACTTCCCCACAAAAAGCAGCAGATAAACGCACCTAAAAAAACTACCAATTTCTTCTTAACACTCATTACTTTTCATCCCCACCAGAGCCTGTCCAACACATATCCCTCCATCATTCGGTGGAATAAGACTGTGCCGAATAACTTTAAGTCCATGCTCATTCAGCATATCTTCAGTAAGTCCCAGAAGAAGCTTATTCTGGAAAACTCCTCCACTCAAAGCTACGGTTTTTAAACCGGTTTCTGAACTCAGTTTTTTACAGGTCTCCATAATTACCTCAGCAAGCGCATAGTGGAAATAAAACGCAAGTTCTGCCCTATCTCCACCATCCAGATATTTGCTTGCAATATCATTTACTACTTTATTTGTATCATAATCTAATGCTTTTACGCTATAGTTATTTTTAATTTTTTTCGCTGTTTCTCTTTTTAAATATTTTTCAGCTTCAAACATAATTGCAGTAGAAGCTTCTCCCTCGAAAGTAGAGCTTCTTCTTATTCCGAGTACAGCACTGACTGCATCGAAAAGTCGCCCCGCACTTGTTGAAAGAATACTGTTAACTCCCGTCTTCGCCATATTTTTCAGAAGACTGTATTCCATAGGTGAACATATTCCCAGAGAGTTACATATTTCCACCGCTTTTTCTTCACTTGATTCAGTTTCATTTGCTTTTACATTTTCTGCAAAATTACCAAGAATAGAAGCTGCGATTCTCCATCCCTCTTTTGATGACAGATCACCACCGGATTGGATAAATGGTTTTATATGTCCCAGTCTCTCAAATCCATCAACACTGCACCTCAGGTATTCTCCTCCCCAGATCGTTCCATCCGTTCCATATCCTGTTCCGTCAAATGACACTCCCAGAACCTCATCCAGGTAATTGTTTTCCGCCATACACGACAGGATATGTGCATAATGATGTTGAACCTTTATGACCGGAATCCCCAGCGATTCCGCAACAGCGGTTGTGTTGTATTTTGGATGAAGATCACATACAACTGCTGTAGGCTTAGCCTCAAGAAGTGTTTCCATTCTGACTATAGATTCTTTCAACGCAGAAACAGTTCTTATATCTTCCATATCCCCAACATATGCAGATGGGTATATCAGAGAATCCTTTGCTATGGCAAATGTATTCTTAAGCTCACCGCCGACTGCAAGAACACATCCCTTAAGCGGTTTATCTATTCCGTCTCCCAGCATCACCGGAAGCGGAGCAAATCCCCTCGAACGTCGTATCATGTACGGCTTTCCTCTATAGAAATCCATAACCGAATCATCAGCTCTTGTTCGGATCATTCTGTCATTTGACAAAATATAATCAGTGAATCCAGATATCTCGCTTATTGCATCCTCATCCGTTCTGCATATCGGAGCACCGGAGGCATTTGCACTTGTCATAACAAGACAGTCCGAAACTTCATATTCATCCGTATATTCGAAAAGAAGCATATGAAGCGGTGTATACGGAAGCATAACACCGACATTCGGGTTATCCGGAGCTACCGAATCGGCAAGCGAACCGACTTCATTTTTTGTCAGCAGGACAATAGGTTTCTGATAGCCTTCAAGGATTTCTTTCATCTCATCCTCGACACTGCATTCTCTAAGAACCGTGTCCATGTTCTTCATCATCACTGCAAATGGCTTCATAGGTCTATGCTTTAAAAGTCTGAGTCTGGCGACTGCCTCTTCATTCTTCGCATCACATGCCAAATGAAATCCGCCGATTCCTTTAACAGCAACTATCTTACCTTCCGAAAGAGCACGTCTTGCAGCTGTTATAGCCTCTTCTCCTTCAGATACCCTCTTACACTCTTCTCCTATTTGAAGAAGATAAACCTTCGGGCCACAATCCGGACAGCATACCGGCTGTGCGTCGTAACGCCTTGTTTCAGGATGAGTGTATTCATACTCACATTCGGGACACATCTTAAAATCCTTCATACTGGTTCTTTCCCTGTCATATGGCATGGAATCCAGTATGGTAAGTCGAGGCCCACAGTTCGTACAGTTTATAAAAGGATGCATGTATCTTCTGTTCTTTGGATCATACAGTTCCTTCTTACATTTGTCACAGATTGCTATATCCGGAGAAACAAATATATCACCTGTATCCTTCTCGCTTTCTATTATCTCAAAGGATTCATATTCCGGTTCATCACATTCATGACTAATTATATTCAGAATATTGGATCTTTCCGGAGGTGAATTTTTTAACGCCTCGAAGAGTCTATCTATATGTTCCGGTTCTCCCTGTGCAAATATCTCAACATAGGAACCCTTGTTTGCAACCGTTCCGTTTATTCTGTTTTCTTTACAGGTTCGGCTCACAAATGGTCTGAAGCCGACACCCTGCACTATTCCATATACTCTTATATTGTATGTCAGCAACAGAACTATTCCTTTCTACTTAGTTATACAGAGTCTTTCCTTCGTCCATCGGAACACCCGATATGGCGAAATGCGTAAACGCTATATATTCCCCATCATATTTAGCAGCATCAAGAAGTCTCTTGATATCTGTATCTGCTATGATCAGATCATACTTTCCGGACTGAGCGATATCCCACAGATCGTCTTCCCCTGCAAGTCTCATATCACCGTCTTCGGCATAATCTTCGTCAAACATAAAGAAAGTTACATTATCTATCGTCATCTCCGAATCTTTATGGAGATGCCTGATTCTGTTACGTAGTTCATTTGCAGCAAACTGAGAATGAACTATAAGAATTTTTTCAATCTTTTCACCGTTTTCTCCGATTGATGTCACTTCTTTCATGACATTTTCGGAAATAAACGGATAACCAACCTCATATGGTACCGAAAAGGTTTCTTCCAGATATTTTGCCGCTTTTATTCCTGCCGCACTTACGACCAGATTCTTTTTTACTTTTCCGGCATTCTTTATCGCTTCGAGCCCGCTTCCTATACCATAGATAACCGAATCATCTATACCATATGATCTGCAGAATTCAGTCAGTACATCGGCTGAAGAATAACCAGTCTCAAGAGGAGTAGCTCCTATGATTCCTGTCATATTTTTCTGATCTGAATCATCAATTGAATCTCCATCTTTTCCGGAAAACTCCTTGAACAGCTCAAACCATGCCTGACTTTCACCCTCGTCATAGTACTTTGTTCCTATAGCATTTATCGATATACATGGAACTCCTGTCTTCTTCTCGGCCATTCTTTTCAGCGCTTTCATGTCCGTTCCTATTACTGCAGGAACCGGAGTCGCTATAAGTGCCGTAAAGTTGCCTTTTAGTGATTCCTGCGCCTTCGAAAGCTTTTCTATAAGTTTGTCATCTCGCCCCATGATTGCATCCATATCGCGAAGTCCGGCGCTGAAAACCGCGCTCTTCTTAGTGAACCATCTCGGCTCATCGAATCCGCAGATATTACCGGTACATCCACCGGCATCACATATTACGATAAGCCCTCCAAGTTCATACAGAACTCCGCATACTCCGGACTGATCCGGTGCAAAAGGCGAGAGGTATTTTAACATTTTCTTCATTATCCGTCTCCAATAAGAATCTTCGCAAAACTGTAGATCAGCTTAAAGCCTTATCCAATCTTTCGAAGAGTTTATTTACTCCATCATATCCGAATGGTTCTTCATCATCACACCACTCTATGCCCGGCGTATCCGGATGATAGTAGTCGCAGTCAGCACCGATATAAATATCAACTTTCTCTTCTTCATAAGAAAGCATAGTCGGTGACATATTGGAGTAAACTTTAGTATCGGGGCTTAACTCAGCAAGCCTCTTCATAAACTTGAAATTCAGTTCTCCGAGTGTGGCAAATATCTCTTTTACCTTAAAGCCTTCTTCCACAAGCATAAGTGCCATCTCAACGGGATCACCTTTCTGAATCTCACCAACCGCAAAGGTGACATTTCCATACTTATTCTTGAAGTCGTCTATATGTTTTCTGGTTGCTTCAAAGTACTGTGCGTCATCGAAGCTAACTCCCAGAGCCTGTCCCAGAAGTCTGTACTGATTTCTTATCTTGTCCGGTCTGTAAAGTCTCAGCATTTCTATAAACGGAATACCCAGTCTCTCCTGCATATCCTGTGCAGCCGCACGTGCTTCTATATTCAGAACAAGATTAAAATTCGCTTTGGAAAGTTCTTTATACTCTTCAAAATTCTTACATCTTGACAGTTCTCTTATATTCTTTATTCCAACGGATTTTAACAGCGGATAAAGTTCCGAACTGTCAAATATCGGAGTGAAGTATCCCATAATATTCATATCAACAGGATTACGTTTTTCTCTTTTTTCCAGAAGTGAATAAACAGAAGTTCTGACCGCTCCCATCGGAGGAAGTCTCTTCTCTCTCGTCAGTGCATACATGTAGCATGCAACAGCAGGTATTCCGGTTTTCTCGGTAACCTTTCTGCACACTCGTTCCATATCTGTTCCAAGCAGTGCATCCACACATGTTATGCATATCATTACCGCCGAAGGAGTCGTCTCAAGAACCGACAGCATCTCCTCAACAGCCTGCGGGATTTTGGTCAAATGTCTTCCTGTAACTATATCTGTATCATCAAGAAGCTGGAAAAAGAATCTATCTCTATACTGAGGTTCTGCTCTAAAAAGCGATGTATTTCTTCCACAGCATCCCGGCGAAACAAGAAGCATCACAGAATCCGGCACGGCCAGTCCTGCACGTTTTACTCCAAATCCTTTTGCTCCCGGCGAGTTAAATGAAAGCGTAGCCGGAGAACTGTATATAAGATGCTCCGAGCTCTTCATTTCATCAGGAATATTGCTGACTCCCAGCTCTGCCAACTGTTTAGTTGTTTTAAAATATGCTTGACTCATAATCCTATATATGATCCTTAACTTTTACTATAATGTTTCTTAATTAGACTCTTCGTCTTCTTTTATAAGAAGCCTGGCAAGATCCAGGAACCTTTTACTTACTTCAAGTTCCGGATTTCCCTCAATAACTGTCTTTCCCATATCTTCGTAATGTATGATGTCATTTGTCCTAGGAATATCGGCAACGATAGGAAGCCCGGCTTTTTCGGCAAATGCACGAACCTTTTCTTCCTCACCTTCGACCGCACGACGATTCATAACTATTCCTCTTACTTTGGCATAGCTTCTGTCCTGGAAATTATTTACCGCCGAATTGATGTTGTTGGCCGCATAAAGTGCCATCTTCTCACCTGACGTTACTATAAGAACTTTCTCTGCATATCCCTCACGAATAGGAGCGGCAAATCCTCCGCAGACTACATCTCCCAAGACATCATAAAGAACTGCATCCGGTTTAAATGTTTTAAAGAGTTCAAGCTCTTCCAAAAGCGAGAACGTGGTAATGATACCTCGTCCGGCACATCCAAGTCCGGGAGTCGGACCTCCTGTTTCTATACAGAGCACACCACCGAATCCCTTCTTTGTGATCTGATCCAGAGAAGTTGGTTCTTCATCGAATTCTCTCATGTAATTCATTACCGGTGTTACCGGATCTCCGGACAGAAGATTCGCTGTCGAATCTGCCTTCGGATCACAACCGATCTGAATTACTCTTTTACCAAGTGAAGCAAGGGCCGCTGACAGGTTTGAAGTCACTGTAGATTTTCCAATTCCGCCCTTACCGTATACTGCTATCTTTATCATTTATGATTACTCCTATTGAACTATCCATATCTCCGATCAGATCTTTTGCTTCTTTATGGAAGCATCTTCCCGAAAATGCATCATGTGGCAGTCTTATAAACTGTTTACCTCTGCATATCGGTTCGAAAAGCGGATCTCCGATTATTATGTCTGACTTTGAGAGTTCTCTCTCAAGCTCATCTTCATCATCACACGATATGTCGTTAGGACATAACTGCGACATATCACCTTCACCTACCGTTTCAAGTACTCTCGTTCCTACACCGTATTCAAGTGAGAGAGCAGCTGCAAGTGAAGTCGACAGGATACTCTCTCCAACAACAGCAATTC
>JAFZXD010000045.1 GCA_017616955.1 Eubacterium sp.
AGATTAAAGGAAAGGAGGTATGCGGAAATGCGTACCAATTCGGTAGCATATCCGTACTGGGAAAATATGGCAAGATATGAAGAGACAAGATGTTCTCATATATTGATGGCAGGATGTGTTCTGGCAGTTTTCTGCGCTGCTACAGTTTTGAGAAAAATCAAGAAGAAATGATAAAAACATAAGGAGGATAGTGAACGATAACGATATAATTTTGACTTGCATCGAAATATTAAGGCGTTTATAATCAAAAGATATTGATAAGCAACTTAATATGATAGGAGTGTAATAATGAATGGTATAGGATTTGATAATGACAAGTATTTGGATATGCAGTCAAAACATATCAGAGAAAGAATAGGTGAATTTGGTGGAAAGTTGTATCTTGAATTTGGTGGAAAGCTTTTTGATGATTACCATGCATCAAGAGTTCTTCCGGGATTTAAACCTGATTCAAAGATAACAATGCTTAAGCAGCTTAAAGATCAGACTGAGATAGTTATAGCTATCAAGGCCGGTGATATAGAGAAGAACAAGGTCAGAGGCGATATTGGAATTACATATGATATGGACGTTCTCAGACTTATTGATGCATTTACCAATAATGGACTTCTTGTTGGTTCGGTTGTTCTTACACAGTTTGCAGAGCAACCTGCTGCGGTTGCATACGAAAAGAAGCTTAAAGCTCTGGGACTCAGAGTATACAGACATTATCCTATTGCGGGATATCCTTCAAATATCCCTATGATCGTAAGTGACGAGGGATTTGGAAGAAATGATTTTATAGAGACAACAAGACCACTTGTTGTAGTAACAGCTCCCGGACCGGGAAGCGGAAAGATGGCAACTTGTCTTTCACAGCTTTATCATGAACAGAAGAGAGGTGTAAAGGCAGGATATGCTAAGTTTGAGACATTTCCTATCTGGAATATTACACTTAATCATCCTGTTAACCTTGCATACGAGGCAGCAACAGCAGACCTTAATGATGTAAATATGATCGATCCGTTCCATCTTGAAGCATATGGTGAAACGGTTGTAAATTATAACAGAGACGTAGAAGTATTCCCTGTTCTTAAGGCAATGTTTGAGAAGATTCAGGGAGAGAGTCCTTATAAGTCACCAACTGACATGGGCGTTAATATGGCGGGGTACTGTATTGTGGATGATGAGGCTACAAGAAAAGCTTCCAATCAGGAGATAATCAGACGTTATTATCAGGCTATGTGTGATAAGAGAAAAGGTGATGCCGGAGACGGAGCGGTTCAGAAGATTGAGCTTCTGATGAAGAAAGCCGGAATATCAGTATCTGACAGACCGGTTGTGGCTGCGGCTAATATTCGTGCTGAAGAAACAGGTAATCCTGCAGCGGCTATGGAAATGCCTGACGGAAGTATCATTACAGGAAAGACTTCAACACTTCTTGGTGCATCATCAGCTCTTATATTGAATGCACTTAAAGTGCTTGCGGGAATAGATGACAGCGCTAAGCTTATATCCCCTCAGGTTATTGAGCCTATAATGGATCTTAAGGTTTCATATCTTGGAAACCACAATCCGTTACTACACATAGATGAGATTCTTATAGCTCTTGCTATAGAAGCTATACAAAATCCGGAAGCTAAAGCTGCTTATGCTCAGCTTCCTAACCTTGCAGGACTTGAGGTTCACTCATCTGTTATTCTTTCACAGGTGGATGTGGGAGTATTCAAGAAACTCGGAATGAATCTCACTTGTGAACCACGTTATCAGAATAAAAAATTATTCCATACCTAAAATGGATAGCTATAAAACCGGAGAGGCAACTCTCCGGTTTTGGCATTTATGCTTGCGATAGAGTGGTCAAAATATTATAATTATGACATAAGTGTAACAAGTCAAAACACGTTCTCACTTGTGAGATAAGCAGTTTGACTTACTGACACTATAATTAAAAGGGAAGAGTTGTAAAAGGGAAGAGTTATGAGGGCAAATAGTAAAGTTGTAGCTTTTATTAAAGTGGTTATTTTTACGTTGCTTGGTTTTGCTGCGGTTCTTTTGGCAATGTACATGTTTGTTGGAAGGGACAAGGGCGAAGATAAAACTGAGTTTACAACCTATAAGGAAGCTGATTCCGGAAATACAGATCAGGATCCTCTTAGTGGTGCAGGACCTGATGTAGCTACGGCTACAGTGGCGTCATCTGAGGTTCAGAACACTTTTGAAGAAGAAACTGTCGCTGTAAATGGGACTACGGAAGAAGGGACTGCGGGAGAGATTACTACGGAACAGGTTACCACAGAATCAACAAACAATTCCGTAGCACAAGATCCGGAAGTTGAGAAAATCCTGTCCGGAATGAGTATACATGAAAAATGTTGTCAGCTGTTTATGATCACTCCGGAAGCATTGACAGGTTATACGCAGGTTACCGAGGCCGGTGATACTACAAGGAACTACTTCAAAGAATATCCGGTCGGAGGATTAATCTACTTTTCAAATAATATCAGTTCAAGTAGTCAGGTAAAGGCGCTTCTTGAGAATACTGCAAAGATTGCTGAAGAAACATCGGGGTTCCCTATATTCCTTGGTGTAGATGAAGAGGGCGGTACTGTTGCAAGATGTGGAGATAAACTTGATGTGACTCAGTTTAAGGATATGTATGAGTACAAGGATCTTGGAACGGGTACGGCATACAGTAATGCCAAGACTATAGCATCTTATCTCAAAGACTTGGGATTCAATACTGATTTTGCGCCGGTAGCGGATACATGGTCCAATTCGGAGAATACCGTAATAGGTAAGAGAGCTTACAGTGATAATTTTTCGGAGACAGCGGAGCTTGTTTCTTCGGCCGTACTTGGTTTTAAAGATGTCGGTGTCGTATGTTCGTTAAAACATTTTCCGGGACATGGTGATACAACTACAGATACTCATGAGGGGGCTGCTGTTGTTGAGAAGACATCCAGTCAGCTGATGCAAGAAGAATATCTGGCATTTAAGAGTGGTATAGATGCCGGTGCCGATATGGTTATGGTAGGACATATAACAGCTAAAGCTATTTCAGACGAGCCTGCTTCTGTATCAAAAGAAGTTGTAACAGGTGAATTGAGAGAGAAACTGGGATATGACGGTATAGTTATTACGGATGCACTTAACATGGGAGCTGTTTCGAACAGCTATAGCAGTTCTGAATTAGGTGTTAAGTGTGTAGAGGCAGGGGTTGACATAATACTTATGCCTTCTGATTTTAGATCCTGTCTTTCGGGGCTTGAAGATGCTGTTAACAGTGGAAAGATATCTGAAGAGAGGATAAATGAAAGTGTTAGAAGGATACTTAAGGTGAAACTGTCTATGAAGTAAAAGGGAGATGTGAGGTATGGGATTATTTGGTAGTAAAAAAGATAAACAGATGGATTCTATAATCAGCCAGATACGCGTTGACCTCAGTAATAACTATAAAGATAGCGCTAAAGAGAATGTTGCTTTGCTTGAGCAGATTCTGGAAATGAAGAAAACTGAAGGCAAGATGAAGAATTTGGATTCTTATTACAGACAGCTTGAGGAATTGAAAGAAGATATAGCGAACTTTAAGAGAACATATTAGAGTATTATAAATATTTAGAGTATTAATGGAATGCATTTCATGACCGGAATGCATTCTTTTTTTGTTGACAGTATGGGAAATGTATGTTAGGGTGTTAGTAAGTTAGTTACATGGGTAACTAACCGAATAACACAAAGAAGGACGATTAGTTTCCTGCATTTGGATATATTTGATAGAAAATGAAAAGGAGGAAAAA
>JAFZXD010000001.1 GCA_017616955.1 Eubacterium sp.
AGCAGCTTTCCTCATCTTTTTGAGGAGTTCTTGAAGCTGTTCCTTCCTCCAGTGATTTCATGGTAGAAACAACAAGTTCTGCACCGAGTTTTGAAAGCTCAGCAGTAAGAGTTTCCGTGTTATGCTTACCAATATGTGTCTCTACCTGACTTATAATATCACCCGTGTCAAGTCCCTTTGCCATATACATGATTGTAACACCGGTTTTTTCATCTCCATTTATGATGCTCGCTTCAATTGGTGAAGCACCTCTGTACTTCGGAAGAAGAGATGCATGAATATTAATACAACCGTACTTCGGTATATTCAAAATCTCCTCAGACAAAATCTGTCCGTAAGCTGCTACAACTATAATATCCGGATTCAATCCTTTAAGGATTTCAACCGATTCCGCATCTCTGAGCTTTTCAGGCTGATACACTTCTATTCCAAGCTCTTCAGCAGCCACCTTAACATCAGAAGGAACAAGTTTCTTACTTCTTCCCTTAGGCTTATCCGGCTGAGTATAAACTGCAACAACCTCATGACCTGCTTCATATATCTTCTTCAAAGGAAGCACCGCAAAATCCGGAGTTCCCATATATACAACTCTCATATCAATCCATCTGCTCCTTCTAAATTAGTATGTACGCTCAACTTATTCCCACGGCAAGTAAAGTAAGCTTGCTCGCTTTTTTCAACATGCGCAAGCCGGCAACATATATGTATGAGGTTCAATCGTTAGCGTCCGCATACATATATGATTGCAGGCTGCGAAACTATTCTTCTTCCTCTTCTATTTCTTCGAATTCTTCTTCGACCGCCTCAACTTTATAAACTCCATCAATCGCAAGATCCTTATAAAGTATTCCATCGAGATGATCAAGCTCATGACAGATTGCTCTGGCAAGAAGTTCTTCTCCTTCTACTGTGATTGGATTCATGTCTCTGTCCAGTGCCTTACATACAACATGGTTTGGTCTGGCAACATCACCCTGAAGTCCCGGAAGACTGAGGCATCCCTCAGGTCCAATCTGCTCTCCATCCTGTTCAACGATTTCAGGATTGATGAGAACAAGAGGATTATCATCCATAACATCTATTACAACGATTCTTCTGAGAACTCCTACCTGTGGAGCTGCAAGTCCAACTCCATTAGCTTCATACATAGTCTCAAACATATCGTCAATCAATGTGCTGAGTCTCTCTGTCATCTTCTCAACAGGTTTACATTTCTTTCTGAGAACTTCATCACCATCTACTCTGATATTTCTTATTGCCATATCATAATCTCCTCTATTATAACTTTACAATTCACAGTAACCAGTAGCCCGACGTCTTACATTGGATTTATGTCATATTGCACTTCCAACTTATCGGAAGTGAGTTCATTTTTTTCCATCCAGTCGCTTATATGTTCCGTAACGGACGAAAGGATTTCGGGCTTGTCTGACTTTATATAAAATACTTTTTTATATACGTTATTAATTCTGTAGATGTGAGCCTGTGCAGGTCCTACGCACTCGTATGCGTCACCAAACTGTTCCAGGTATTTCCTTACTTCTGCCGCAGTTTTATCCATCACATCTATCAGATAGTTTTCTTCCGGCGAGCTTATGCTGATACACAGTACATCGCTCAGCGGAGGATATTTCAGAAGCTTCCTATACAATATCTCATAGTCATAGAACGCTTTGTAATCCTGCTTTATCGATGACATGATTGCATAGTGTTCCGGCTGATAAGTCTGGATAACCACACTTCCCGGAAGTTCTGCTCTACCCGCTCTTCCGGCAGCCTGCACCAGCAGGTCAAATGTCCTCTCAGCGGATCTGTAGTCAGAATCAAAAAGGCTGAGGTCGGCAAGTATCGCTCCAACCACAGTCACATTCGGAAAATCATGTCCTTTAACGATCATCTGAGTTCCTATCAGACAATCGGCCTTACCTTCTCTGAACTTCTGGATAATATCTCCATGGCTGCCCTTCTTTACGGTAGTATCTCTATCCATTCTTAGAGTTCTGATACCAGGGAATATCCTCTTTATTTCCTGCTCAAGTTTTTCCGTACCGGTTCCATAACCGCCGATCAATTTCGATGAACATTTCGGACAACTCTTTGGACTTCTTGCCGTATAGCCGCAGTAATGACACATCAACTTATCTCCAAGATGAAGAGATAGCGAAACATCACAGTTTGGACATTTAACAACCTCACCACAGCTTCTGCAGGAAACAAATGAATTAAAACCTCTTCTGTTAATGAAGAGCATCGCCTGCTCTCCGCGGTCAAAAGCCGCATTCAGTTTATCGTACAGAAGCTTCGATATGATGCTTCTGTTACCCATTCTGAGTTCTTCTCTCAGATCTACTATATCAACTTCAGGAAGTTCCGCTCCGGACACTCTCTGAGTAAGTTCATACAGTTTATATTCACCGTTCTGAGCCTTATAATAACTTTCGACTGACGGTGTTGCCGAACCAAGGACAACCTTTGCGCCCTCAAGCTCAGCTCGTTTTATAGCAACTTCTCTGGCATGATACTTCGGCGTCATCTCGCTCTTATAAGAGTTATCATGCTCTTCGTCTATTATGATAAGTCCCAGATTACGGAACGGTGCAAAGAGCGCCGATCTCGGACCTATCATTATATGAGTCTTGCCCTCACGGGCTTTCATAAATTCACGATATTTCTCACCCTTACTCAGCTGTGAGTTCAGGATGGAAATGCTATCTCTGAAGTAACTACTGAACCTGGCTACTGTCTGATATGTAAGTGCTATCTCCGGAACGAGGACTATAACGTCTCGGCCACTTTTTATCACTTCTTCAGCCATTCGGATATATACTTCCGTCTTACCGCTTCCTGTTACTCCGTGCAGAAGATAACATATGTTGCCACGTGAATCGCTATTATCTGAATCAGAAATGCCGTTCGTGTCCAAGTTATATTCCGCTACAAAATCATCGACAACCGCTTTCTGATCACCCTCCAGCTCTCCTATCGGACGAAACTCCGGAACCATGTCCATGATATCTATCTGATTCTTACGTTCTCTTACTCTCTCTTTTACCGGCATTACCGTTCTGAGAGCCGATATCATCGTTGAACCATAAGTTTCCTTCATCCATCCCGCAAGCAGGATCAGTTTGCTTTCAACATCCAGAGATGTATTTGAAACATTCTGTATATCCTTTATCTTATCTATATCCCAGTTAGGCTCGTCCGCAAGTCCTATGACATAGCCTGTTCTGAGCCTATTGCCATTTCCGAACGGAACCTTGACTGCTGAGCCTACTTTTACAGACTCTTCCAGTTCTTCGGGAATACGGTATCTAAAAGGTCTGTCTACGTTACTCTGCGAAATATCTATTATTATATCCGCATATCTGACTGACATCCTCTTCCTCCAATATTTCCTTTATCAGTTCTCTTTCATCCATATGGTGCTTTACACCACAGATTTCCTGATAATCTTCATGCCCTTTTCCGGCAAGTATTATAACATCGCCTTCTTTAGCGTTCATGATAGCGAATCTTATTGCTTCCTTACGATCTATTATCTCGGCATATTCGCCATTTGTCTTGGCGATACCAACCTTTATATCATCTATGATAGCCTGCGGATCTTCTTCTCTTGGATTATCACTTGTTATGATAGTGAAGTCGGAAAGTCTTCCGGACACCTCACCCATCTCATATCTTCTATCCTTGGATCTGTTACCTCCGCATCCGAAGAGTGTAACAAGTCTCTCAGGGTTATATTCTTTAATCGATGTAAGAAGAGACTCAAGTGACATTCCGTTATGAGCGTAATCTATCATAAGAGTAAACTTATCTGAGATAGGAATCATCTCAACTCGTCCCCTTACCTTAACTCGCTCAAGAATTCGCTTTATAACATCAAAATCAACTCCCATCATGTCTGCTACAACGATGGATGCAAGTGAATTGTGTATACTGAATTCTCCCGGAAGATCAACCTTTATCTTTCCTTCAAGAGTTCCTTCCAGATCATACTCGATTCCAAGGATTCCATTTTCCGAATAAAGCTTATGACCTGTCGCTCTGTAGTCTGCATATTCGTCTCGTCCAAATGTAATAGGAACGGCAGTAGAACCTTCCATCATATATTCAGCTTCAGGATCATCTATGTTATATATACCCTTTGCTGCCATAGAAAACAGCTTCTTCTTGCAGGATCTGTAGTCCTCATAGTCGTCATGTTCATTTGGTCCGATATGGTCCGGTGAAAGATTTGTAAATATACCGAAATCAAATTCAACTCCAGCAACTCTGTCTAGTTTAAGTCCCTGAGAAGAAACCTCCATAACAACACATTCAAGTCCGTTGTTGATCATCTCTCTCATGGTTCTGTGAATTATGATAGATTCAGGTGTTGTATTTGCAGCAGGTATACTCTGCTTTCCGTCCAGTATCTCGATAGTTCCTATAAGACCTGTTTTAATTCCTGCCAGTTCAAGCATTTCCCTGATCATATATGTTGATGTGGTCTTACCCTTTGTTCCTGTTATACCTATAACAACAAGTTCATCTGAAGGATTTTTGTAGAACTTCGAACTCATCATTCCCATTGCATATCTTACATTCGGAACGTTGATGATAGTTACGAGATTCTCGTCAACTCCTTCAAATGTACCGTTCAAAAACATATCGTTACTCAAATTAACCGAAAGCTGTTTTTCGTTCTTCTCTGTTACGACAACCGATGCACCGTGTCTGATAACATCAGCTATAAAATCTGCACCATCAACTCTTGCTCCGGGTACAGCAAAGTAAAGAGAGTCCTTCTCTGCCTTTCTCGAATCATTTGTTATGGCTACTACTTCGGTTTCTATATCCCCACATATAACTTCATATTCAAGTCCTTGTATTAGTTCACTAAGTTTCATACCTTTTCCCCTCCGGATGTATACTATGAAAGAAAGCGAACAGAAACTGCCCGCTTTTTCATTGAAATGTCTTTATTCGTCATCTCCGAGAATTCTAATCTTTCCCTGATACAGTTCTTCTACTGCTACTGAAAGAGGCTTTCTGCCATCCACGTTGTCAACAA
>JAFZXD010000046.1 GCA_017616955.1 Eubacterium sp.
TAAAAATAAAGTTCCCGAAGTACTGTCTTCTTTATAAAAATCCTTGTGCAGATAGAATTCTTCATCTTCCTTAGTCTGCATTACAGGATAATCAACCTTTGTACCGGGTATACTGATCCATCCCACAAAATCCTTGTTCGCTTTGTAAATCTTCTCGAACTTTTCCTGGACGGTCATTCCGTCTACATCTATAAACTTAGCAACATCCTCGGTAGAATCCGAACCGGAAGAGGATTTTTTGTCACTCTTCTTTGATACATTTTCTCCCGAAATCATGCCTTTAACACTGTCAAAGCCTTTCTCGGCCTTTCTTATCTTTAGATAATATCTAAGCAGATATCCGCCACATCCGACAAATGCAACTATGCAGATGACCAGTACAACATTCATGATCATGTTGACTACTCTTCTTTTTCTCTGCTTATTAGCACGTTCTATAGCTTCTCTTTTATTCTGTTCCCGTTCTTCCCTTTTCTTGGAAATGATTCTATCTTCAAGAGACTGGGGTTTAGAATGCTTACCGTAACTCGAACCTGTCTTCGAGTATTTTTCCAAAAGAGAATCTATCTCATCTGAATTTAGTAATATTTTTTCTTTCCCCATAGTCCTTCCTTCTTAAGTGCCAAATATTCGCTGTATGCTTCATCGAGTATCTGCTTCTCATTTGGGAACTTCAGCAGATGATAAGCCTCATGAAACTTATAATATCCGGAATCACAAAAATATTCCTCTCTCTGCGGTTTACTGTAGAAACTGTTAGCCATCATCAGATACCAATGAACATTCTTTGATACCGTATCCTGAGTGGTATTGAAAGTATAACTGCTTTTCCCCACATACTTTATAATCGTGGCATCTACGCCCGACTCTTCCTTCACCTCTCTGAGTGCCGTTTCCGAATGATCCTCTCCATCCTCTACTGTACCTTTCGGAAGTACCCATCCTTCATACCTATTTCTGTAGTTCTTATAAAGGACAAGTATTTTTCCTCTGAAGATCACCACGCCACCACAACTAACTGCTTCGACCATTGACAGTCCCTCCCTTCGGTGTGCGAGTTTGCATTTATCAATGCAATATCAGTTCCGGAATCTTGATCCGAAACACTACCTCTGACCTTATCATTTTAATAATACTATTGTCTTAGAAATACAGTATACTCTTTTACTCTATATTTGTATAGTATGCATCTAATATTTTTGATGCAACATATGCACCAGATATTTCATATGTATTATAATCCTCAACAACGACGCTTACGACAACATCAGGATTATCTACATTACTGAATCCTACAAACCAGGAATTACAGTTTCCGTTATTATCATATTCGGCCGTTCCGGTCTTTCCGGCAACGGTATAATCTTTGTCAGACATATTTCTGGCAGCTGTACCGTAATTACAAACCTCATGCAGCATCGGAACAAGAATCTTTGTGATTTCAGGATCAACAACAGTTCCGTAAGAACGAGGTTTTGTCGAACTCATTTTTACTCCGTCAGCATTATCTATCTCAGAAACAAGACGAGGCTGCATCATAACACCGCCATTAGCTATAGCCTGCATGATCATAGCATTATGGAGCGGAGTTATAAGTGTATCTCCTTGTCCTATTACCGTCTGTGGGATCATCGTCTTATCTGTCTTACCATCGAGAACAAATTCCGACTGGTTATATTCACAAGCATCAAACGGAAGCTTCTCGTTGAAAAGAAGACGTTCTGCCGTGTCATGAAGCTTATCCATATCGATCTCATTTACACCTATATTGGCAAAACTTGTGTTACATGAATAGGCAAGAGACTCTGTAAGATTGAGCTCTCCGTGTACATTTCCGCCACTACAACTGATCGTAACATTATTAAAAATATCTTCACCTATACATTCGTGTCTGTAATCCTCATAATCGTTAGGATGTTCCATAAGATATTCAATAGTTGTTACAACCTTAAATGTAGAACCGGGAGCATAGAGTCCCTGTGTTGCTCTGTTAAGAAGAACCGTACTATCGCTTCCTTCTTCGGAATGAACCTCATCCCATACATAGTCCATCTCATTCGGATCATATGTAGGACTTGAATACATAGCAAGGATATCACCTGTTTGAGCATCAAGTACTACAGCAGCTCCGTTAACACCATCCATAGCTTCAGCAGCTGCATTCTGCAGGTCGTAATCAAGAGTGGTCACAATAGTGTCTCCGGGATTCTTCTTGTCTGCCAGGTCATTTCCAACCTTCTCGACAACATTCACATGCGATCTCATAAGGTCGAAATTATACGCAAGTTCTATTCCCGATCTTCCGTAACCGTTATATCCGACTGTATGTGCGAAAAGTCCACCGTATGGATATACTCTGATCTCATTTCCCTCTTCATCGGTCTCCGAAGTAGCTATGACAACATCATCAGATGTAATGATATCTCCTCTTGTAACAAACTTCGAGAAACTGTCCTGTCTATTGTTCGCGGAATTCGCAACAACCGTATCTGCCTTGTTCATCACGAAATATACGATGTATCCGAACATAGAAAGAAATGTCAGAACCATAACATAGGTCATTAACACAATAGGACGATTCTTTATTCTGTTTCTTCTAGCCTTTTCACGTTCCTTATCCAGGAACATTTCCATATCCGTTGGCATTCTCTCGGATATGTTCTTCGATCTCTTCTTTCTCTCTTTCAAAATCGTCTGCCTCTTTACCTACTAAAATATATGAATACTGAACTATGGAGAACATGATGAGTGTACTGAATACACTGCTGACACCATAGCTTATAAGCGGTAATGTAACACCCGTAGACGGGATAAACTTAGTCGCACCGCCTATATTTAGAAATACCTGGAATATATAAACTATCGCTATTCCGAATGTTATATACTTATAAAACGGTGTGTGCAGCTTCATTGCTATATTCTGCATAGCTATAAAACTGCTAAGATATATAAGAATAAGTGAAAGTCCGAAGACTACACCCAGCTCTTCGCAAAGAGCCGAAAATATAAAATCACTTTCCGCTACAGGAATCAGATACGGCATTCCATTTCCAAGTCCGCTTCCTCCGAATCCTCCCGTGCCGATAGCAAAGAGTGATTCACATACCTGATATCCCCCTGTCTGCTGGTACTTAAACGGATCCTGCCATGCATGAACACGCACCATAATATGTGCAAAAAGCGAATCCTTCAGCAGCACATATCCCGCCAGACAACCAAATACCATAAGTCCTATTCCGATAAATAAGAATCGTACTCTTGATGTCGCAAGAAATACCATCATAAAGTAGCATATATAGAACAGCATCACGGCACCAAAGTCCTTCTCAAGGACAAGAATCAGCATAAACGATGCCGCTATGCATGCATTTGCTATAAGCTCTCTCATGCTGTTGATTTTAACCAGCGAGCTGGCCGCAAAGAATATAAATACTATCTTTACGAACTCCATAGGCTGGAGTGTTAAGCTTCCTATATGAATCCAGTTTCTGGAACCGTTTACAACCATACCTACTCCAGGGATGAATACTGATCCGAGAAGTATGATCCCCGCTATTCCGTAGAACTTGGTCCAGTTCTTCGCATCCTTTAGTTTTCCCAAAATAAATGGAATAAATAGTGTGATCACAAGACCTGCCGTCGCAAGAATAAACTGCCTGATAGCCAGACTCTTATTCAGTCTAAGAAGCATCGTATAACCTATCAGCATAAGGAATGCAACGTTATTCGTCATAAGTCTAGATGAATTTTTATACACAAGCCGGAATGCTACGATATAGACTATCGCGATACATATTTCGACAAGATAATAAAGCAGAATCTTCGGATCACGCATATTGATCAAAAGACATACATGACACAAAAAATGTATCATAAATATGTAAAAAACCTGTTTATTAAGATTGCTGTTTCTCTTCTCTCTGTCTTTGGCTGTAAAATACGTATAGCAGATAATCGTATAGAGTGCCATAAAGATCAGAACAAGATATCTGGCAATCATGCATATTAGATTTGTCATTACAATATACCCTTCCCGTAATGTCCTCTTGTAAAATATTTTTTATTAATATACTGAGGATTCTCTGAAAGAACATCCTTTACTAAATTATTGTTCTCAGTAGTAAAGTTGAATCTCTCAATCGCTATCTCATCAGTATATTCATGAAGACTAAGCGGTCTGTCACTCAGAATGAGACTATAGCACAGCTTCTTAGTCGAAATGGCATCAACAGATCTATGACTGTCATCCATAAGATGAATATCTTTTTCACCCAGCGCATCCGTTACCATGAGCGGCAGTCTTCCGTATATATCACGTACTGTCTGAACTCCCTCAGGATACTTGATAAGTTTCTGTTCGGAAGACGTCAGTTCTAGCGGTGCATCCATCATAAGGCTTAATCCCATCTCATTTCGGGATTCACCGATCATATCCAAAAGCTCCTCTGCAGCCTCAGTATTGTAGGCATATAAAGACGATGCCAGAATCACTGTCTTACCGGACAAAAATCTTTTTGAGCTCGGTTCCTTCGAAATATCTATAAAGGCAGCCCAATCATCAATACACCTTATATAGATTCCATCGACATCTTTTATGATATCCTCATAATCTGACATCGAATATGTACTCCTGTTAATATATGGAAATGCCAGAATAATTCTAGCAGAACTCTTTTCTCTTATCGTTCCGCAAGCCAACTTAAGATCTGAACGTGAGAATCTTTCCAACCCCATATCCAGATATATAAATGACGGTTCGACATCGGTGCTGAGTACAGCTCTGAGTTGTTCCATATCCGATACGGATATATGTACTCCTGATTTGCCGTCAAATTCTACTTTTTCAACTGACTCTTCATACAATTCTTCATCAGCAGATTTCAGTTCTCTTCTGTACGAACCAAGAACCTTCTTTTCAAGTTCTTCTATCCCCTGTCTTCTCAGATTCTTAAGAATCGACGCAGGGACAAATGCCCCATCATCCATATCTATATCGAAATCTTCTAACACGTAATTTGTATTTCCAAGCGCTGTCAGCTTATCTCGAACTACATCTTCCGTTACGGGTTTTGAAGAAGCTGTCTGAACCTCGTCTCCATAAACCGAAACCATATTTCCCGAACCTTTAAGTCCAAGTCTCAGTTCCATCCGCTCTCCGACTCTTATCTTCACAGAGCCTTCAAGACTGATCTTTCTTCCGTTCTTTATCTGTTCATCTATCTCTTCAAGAAGCTTCCTGCATCTGGTTCTGTATATGGAAGTACCTCTTTTAATCTTTCTTGTTTCCGGGGCATTCAGAGTAATACCGCTTCCCTTCTTTGCCATCTTGTTGGATGTTATGTTAACCGGAACCTCAGTGTCGATTAAAAATTCATCACCTTCAAATATATCCGTAACTGCTTTAAAAGATATCTTTCCGTTACCAACTTCGGATACATTTCCCACAAGGACTCCTCTTCGTCCCGGCATACTGTTATCTATAAGTTTTTCAGTTCTGTCCTTATCATATTTGGAAAGAACCAGGTATCCGTCAGTAAATCCGCCTCTGTTAAATGTATCCAGAAGACGTTTTTCGTACTTCTCCGCTCTTTCTTTGGAAAAACATCCCCGCAGACAGTCATTCACCATCTGCTTATAAGCATCTACCGCAGCAGCGGTATAATACTCATTTTTCATACGCCCTTCTATCTTAAGCGAATCAACACCTGCTTCAAGAAGCTCCGGAACATGCGATAGCGTACACATATCACGCATCGACATCTCGTATCTGCCGTTATACCTCTGTCTGCATGGCTGAGCACATCTTCCTCTGTTACCGCTTCTACCGCCTACCATCGAGCTAAAGTAGCATCTTCCGCTGTAGCAGAAACACATGGCACCGTGGACAAATGCTTCCAGCTCTATATCAACCTCTCTCTTTATAGCCGCCAGTTCTTCAAGAGTCATCTCACGAGCCGCAACAACTCGCTCTGCTCCAAGATCACGTGCCAACTGCGCACCGGCAGGAGTAGTTATATTCATCTGAGTACTTGTATGTATAGGAAGTCCCGGAAAATCTCTTCTGATCATTCTCAGCACGCCAAAATCCTGTACGAGAACAGCATCGAGTCCTGCTTCGTACAGAGGTATCAGACTATCCCTCAGAATATTCATTTCATTTTCTTTTATGAGCGTGTTAGCCGTAAGATATATCTTAACTCCGTACAGATGAGCCAGATCTATAGCTTCCAATAGTTCTGTTTCAGAGAAATTATTCGCATATGCTCTTGCTCCAAAAGAATTCCCCGCCAGGTAGCATGCATCTGCTCCGGCGGCTATGGCCGCCTTCAGAGATGTCATATTACCACACGGGGCTAATACTTCAGGTTTATTTCCTGTCATGTGACTTTTCCTTTTCGGTTTCAAGCTGTACTATCTTTCTTTGAAGCTGACTGACTTGTTCCTTGTATTCTTCAACAAGCTTAAGTGCTGCTTCATGTTTGATCTGCGACTCGATAACTTCATGTCTCAATTCATACAACTGCTGTTCTTTATCACTGTTATCTCCCGCCATGTCATCCGCCATGGATTTTGCCTTAAAATAATCATCAGCTATATTTAAAGCAAGTAACACTCCCTGGTATTCGGAATTCATTCTTCTGTATTCTTCGGAAGTCTTACATTCTGCTATCTTGCCATTTATATATGTGGCAACATTCTGCAGGTAATCTTCACCTTCATATCCGCTGAGAGTATATACCTTGTTGTTGATAACTACGGGAATATCTATCTTCTTACCCATTTTGCACCCCTTTATTCTTCTTCATTCATCAGGCTTTCAAGACCAAGATGTCGATATGCTTTTTCTGTAGCCGTACGTCCCTTTGGAGTTCTGTTTATAAGACCGTTCTTTATAAGATATGGTTCATATACATCTTCTATGGTTCCTGCATCCTCTCCGATTGCAGCAGCCAGGACCTTGAGTCCGACAGGTCCTCCGCCGAAGTTTCGAATGATGGTATTCAATATATTCTTATCTGTATCATCGAGTCCGAAACCATCCACGTCCAGCTTATCAAGAGCACTTCTTGCTACATTATAATCAATTTCGCCTTCATGTTCAACCTCTGCAAAATCACGAACTCTTTTCAGAAGTCTGTTAGCAAGTCTCGGCGTACCTCGTGATCTCAGCGCTATCTCATGAGCACCTTCCTCATCGATCTTAACACCAAGAACCTGAGATGATCTCATAATAATACTCATAAGGTCTACTGTATTATAAAACTCAAGTCTGTTTACAACTCCGAATCTGTCTCTGAGTGGCGCAGATAACATACCTGCTCTTGTTGTAGCTCCGATAAGAGTAAACTTCGGAAGCTCTATTCTCAGTGACTTAGCCTGCTCGCCTTTTCCTATAACTATATCTATGGCAAAGTCTTCCATAGCAGGATAGAGAACCTCTTCAACCTGCTTATTAAGACGATGGATTTCATCTATAAAGAGGACATCATTTTCGGAAAGCTGACTGAGTATAGCAGCTATCTCTCCCGGCTTTTCGATAGCGGGACCGGATGTAACTTTTATATTTACTCCCATTTCCTCCGCAACTATAGTTGCAAGAGTTGTTTTACCAAGTCCGGGAGGTCCGTATAAAAGGACATGATCAAGCGGTTCCTTTCTTTTAAGAGCAGCCTTAATGTATACGGTAAGATTCTCTTTAACCTTATTTTGTCCTATATATTCACTGAGACTCTTTGGTCGAAGACTTTTGTCTATTGACTCGTCTTCAAATGTCTCATCAGTTGTTATTATCTTATTCCTCATGAAAACCTCAATAAGCGTTTATTTATAGTAATCGCAGAGCTTTACTTACGATAGTCTCTGCCTTAAGTGAAGCAGCATCTTCAATCTTTCTTACTGCCTGCATAGCATCACTTCTGCTGTAACCCAGTGCACAAAGAGCTTCGATAGCCTCTCCCATGACTCCTGAATCAGAAGCCTCATCAAATCCTGCCGAATCAGCGTACTTCTCATAAATAGTACCTTCCAGACTCACCTTATCCTTCAGCTCAAGGCATACCTTCTGTGCTGTCTTCGCACCTATTCCATTTGCCTTGGATATAGACTTGGAGTCAGAAGCTATGATTGCAGCCACAAGACTGTCAGGCCCCAGCTCATTCAGGATTGACAGAGCTCCTTTTGGACCAACTCCACTTACTGTGATAAGTTGTCTGAAAAGTTTTCTCTCCTGAACGGATAAAAATCCAAATAACCTTATATCATCTTCTTTAACATCCATATAAGTAACTATCTTAACCTCACTACCGAGATTAGGAAGATGTTCTATAACAGATGCATATGTCAAAATCTCAAATCCAACTCCTCCCGATTCGACAACGATGTGATCGGTATCTACCTCGGCAAGAGTACCGCTAATATATGATATCATTTCATGCTCCGATATATATCTATTCTAACTGCGAAAGGGAGTGCCACGCTTTATGCAGCACTCCCTTTAATAACCTCACAAATGTTCGATTTAAAGGAACTCGAAGTCGTCTGCTCCTTCTTCCTCTCCATCACCAATCATTACCTTGTTTGGCTTTCTGTTATCTTCAATCTCACCAACGAATACATCATCGCCGTCATCTCCAAATACTGTGTCAGCCGAAGCATCCTTGAAGAACTGAGATGTAGCAGAATCAGAATCACCTGACATCTTAAGTGTAGAATTGTCATTCTTAGGTTCAGCTGAATCAACACCAGCTATTGAATCACTATGCTCTTTAGCATTAGCAATAATCTCTGCAGCTGCCTTTCTGGCTTCTGCAATGATACGATCTCTCTCTTTTTCTGCTGCGCTTGTATCAATAACGCCATCAGCCTTACTCTGAAGCTCGAATACCTTTACATTAGCTTCTTCTACAGCTTTATTCAGTCTATCTTTCTCATCATGAAGACTTTTATTTTCCGAAAAAAGTTCATCATAAGCTCTGTAGACTGTATCAACGTACTGATCAACATCAGACTTTTTGTATCCAAAAAGACCGGTTCCAAAGCTCTGTGACTTAATATCCATAGGTTGCATCATGATTACTATCACCCTCCAAATAGAATAATCGTCATAAATCAAGACGTAGTTTTATTTGATTATAACACATTTTGAAACAGTTTCAATACATAAAATGGATTTTTATATCATAAAAAACCATAAAATGCTTATTTTCCACTCTATCTTTTTCCGCGATCTGCCATCACCTGACCGATAACCGAAGCTACATATTTCTTTACAAAGTCAGGATTCCCAAGAAACTCATCATTCAGCATGACATATCCCTTCTTATCCCTGGCCTTATCCTTATAGCACGGAATCATATCCGAAAGGTCGGAAATGCAAAGAGCCGGTACAAAGTATCCTTCTCTCTCTTCATAGCCCGATTTTTCATCACAGCCGTAGTAAAATCTATGTTTATCGGTTAGTATAGGTATCCTGACGCTGGCAACATCTCTTTCAGCATCAAAATCTATCCCGCATCCCATCGTACATATAGGTTTTATAAGCGGATAGTCAAGCTTACACTCAACGACGAGACTGAGTGAATTGCTATCTCCCGAATGCTTCATCTTACTCTCGGTTTTAATATCATTTACCGAAAGATACCCTTCGCACATAGCCTCAATGCTCAGGATGGACGACAGGAATATCATACCTTCCATATCATCACGGTTATGGCGAAGAACAAGCTTTCTGCTCTTCTCATCCCTCGCACCGAGATATCCCAGATATACATCTATCAACTGACCGCCGTTGTACATATCAACTCTGTCGATCCCAAGATACTTCTCGACCGTCTTCTGCTTTACATTCGGAAGCCCCAGTGCAAACTTATATTTACGGATCATCTTCAGAAGATCGTACGGTTCCAGATCACCAAAATTATCAGTCAGACTGATATGAAACTTCTTCTCTATGGTATCCATACGTTTTCTGATATACGGGATGTCAAATGTATCACCGTTAAACTCTATCAGAACATCTGCCTCTGCGATAATACTGTGAAACTCCCTGATCATATCAGGTTCGGATTTTCCGTCATCATTGAAGAGCTGAATAATCTGCCAGTTTCCGTCTTTATATATATTTACACCTATAATATATGTAAAAGAAGAAATAGGTGACAGACCGGTAGTTTCTATATCAAACATCATGACGGTCTTGTCACCAAAATACTTCGTAACCATATCATATTCAGTTATCTTACTGCCTGAGACAGTTTCAACGATTTTTTCCATAATGTCCCGTAAAAATGTTTATCTTCAAAATACATGTCCAATCTACGTTAATAAGATACCCATTTACCCGGGTGATGTCAAGGTCTGTTTATATATATGACGCAACAAAAATAGGCCACTACCGATGGTAGCAGCCTATTATTTACTTTATTCCATTGATTCAGTATTATATCCGTATACTCCATAATATACTTTGCCTTTATATTTCTTGTAAGCTTGAACATAGTAAAAAGATTCGGAGTATTTCTTCACAGGAACATAAACAACTGTATCTTTTGAACCAAGTACTTTTTTTACCAAAACTTTCTTTATACCTGATTTAGTCCTGACAGCACGATATATTTTATACCCGGTCGCTCCCTTTACTTTACTCCACGACACTTGATGAACATGCTTATTATTTACATATACACTAGTTTGAACAGAAACATACGGAGCTTCAAGTGAGAATCCTGTAGGAGATACATAGCACATTATCTGACGACGCTCTATACATTTGTCTCCGGCATTATTGATTACAATTTTAGTTGAACCAACTTTTTTACCGGTTATTATTAGTTTGTTACCTGATACCTTTACCGAAGCAATTTTGGATTTTTCTACCTGAGCCGTTACATAGTCATTGTTATCTCCGAATAAAGTTTCGACATTAATAGTTATCTTTTGTCCACAGGTAACAGCATAAGTATTCTTCTTCAATTCAGCTGCATCAACTGAAAATCCAAGAGAAAAAATACTAATTACAACAAGTAGCAATGCAATATTTTTTTTGTTTTTCATATTAGTGTCCTTTCATTTTTTGCAATTAGCATTTGCATATTTGGGTATGACTTTGAACAATATAATTTAAACATTTTCATGCGTCATAGATATAACTAAGAAACTGTATATTCCGAGTTACTTCTTTTTTGATTTAAGTGTAATACTTTCGATTCCTTGTAATTCTGGCGGGTCGCATTCCACAACAACTCCACTATACACAATTTTATAGGTATCGCCTACTTGAGGGTTCAATTTGTCAGTA
>JAFZXD010000047.1 GCA_017616955.1 Eubacterium sp.
ACGAGATGGGGCAAGTTCAGACCCTGGCTTATGATAGGAACACTTACGAATGCGGTTATCCTGTTTCTGATGTTTGCCTGTCCACCTTCGCTTACACCGAACGGACTAGTGGCATATGCAGCTATAACTTACATCTTGTGGGGAGTAACCTACACGATGATGGATATACCTTACTGGTCAATGATACCTGCATTTACAAGTACGGGAAAAGAACGTGAAGGACTAACAACACTTGCTCGTTCATGTGCGGGAGTCGGAGCGGCACTTGTAACGATATTCACCGTTATGATCGTAAATGCCATAGGTAAAGCTATAGCCGGAGCAGATGCAACAGCCACACAGGTTGAAATCGCAGGTTTCAAATGGTTTGCGGCTATTGTGGCAATCCTTTTCGTGGTATTCATAGTGATAACATGCGTGAATATCAAGGAGCAGGCAACGGTTGATATGGAGACACCATCTGTGGGACAGATGTTTAAAGCTCTTATATCAAACGATCAGGCCATGGTCATAGTTATAGCCATAGTTCTTATCAATTCATCGATATATATAACGTCGAATCTCGTAATCTATTTCTTCAAATATGATTTTGGAGGCGAGGGCTGGAAGAACAGCTATACACTTTTCAATATGTTTGGCGGAGCGATTCAGATCATATCGATGATGGTATTTTATCCGGTACTTCGAAAGTTTGCCAGCAACATAAAGGTATTTTACATATGCCTTCTGGCGGCTATCACAGGATACGCAGTTCTTCTGGGAATTACATTTACCAGCATGACAAATGTATATATCCTTTTCATTCCGGGATTCTTTATCTTTGCGGCAAATGGAGTTCTGTCTGTTCTGACTACTGTATTTCTTGCAAATACGGTTGATTACGGAGACCTCAAGAACGGAAGAAGAGATGAATCGGTTATATTCTCGATGCAGACATTTGTTGTTAAGCTTGCATCCGGTGTTGCAGCACTCATCGCTTCGATATGTCTCTCACTCAATAATCTGAAGTCTGAGACAGGAGATGAAGTTGATCAGGCATATGACTTCGCAAAGGATGTGGCACGCTCATCAAAGCTTGGACTGAGAATGACTATGACGATAATACCGATCGTGGGACTCTTCGTAGCCATAGCTATCTTTAAGAAGAAGTTCATCCTTACGGAAGAGAAGATGAATGAGATAGCTGATGAACTGAAGGCTCGTTCATAGATTTCAAAATAACATGCCCAGAAAAAATAAGAGGGAATATATATGATTATAGATGGAAAGAAGTATTTTATACTTAACACTAACAAAACCAGTTATGTAATAAGGATTAAAGATACAGGTCATTTGGAACATCTTTATTACGGGAAAAAGATTCGGGTGACGGAAAGCCTCGGAGGACTTGAAGAGATACAGGTATTTCCGATAGGAAATAACAACTCCTACAACGGAGACAACTTCTGCCTCACTCTGAACAACCTCTGTCTTGAAACTTCATTTGAAGGAAAGACAGATAACAGAGAGGCGATGATCGTAACCGAGAATTCGGAGGGCATACGTACATCCGATTATGTATTTGAATCATATAGTATTGATAACAAGAAGGAAACCCTGAAGGGGCTTCCTTCTTCCTATGCGGGAGAGGAAGAGGTTGACCATCTGCAGATCGTTCTGTACGAGAGATACGACAAGCTCAGACTCTTCCTTGATTACTATACATTCGATAAGGCAAATGTTATCACAAGGACTGCCAGACTTGTAAATGAAGGTGAGTCACCGGTTAATATCGAACAGTTCTATTCGGCACAGCTTGATCTGCCTGATTTCGGATATGTTATGAATACATTTAATGGTGCATGGGCAAGAGAAATGTCGAGAAAAGATGTTCCGCTTCTTGTGGGAAGACATGTGAATTCAAGTTTCACAGGTACATCTTCGAATAATGCCAATCCGTTCTTTATGATATCAACTCCGTATACAACAGAAGACAGCGGAATAGCTTACGGAATGAACCTGATATATAGTGGAAATCATGCTGAGTCAGCTGAGGTAAATGAATTCGGCAGGACCAGGATACTCTGGGGCATCAATCCGAGAGCGTTCAGATGGCGCCTTGAAGCGGGAGAAGAATTTGAAACACCTGAGGCGGTGATGACATTTACCGATAAGGGATTCAATGATATGAGTACGAATATGCACAGATTTGTCAGAAATCATGTCGTGAGACCTGAATGGGCAAAAAAAGACAGACCTGTGCTCCTGAACAGCTGGGAGGCAGCGTACTTCGATATAAACGAGAGGAAGCTCCTCAGACTTGCCAAGGCAGGCAGGGATGTGGGAATAGAGCTCTTCGTAATGGATGACGGGTGGTTCGGAAAGCGTGATGATGACTCGTCCTCACTCGGAGACTGGAAGCCGGATAGGAAGAAGCTTCCTAATGGTGTGAAGGGAATCTGTGACAAGGTCAATCAGCTTGGAATGGCATTTGGAATATGGGTTGAGCCGGAGATGGTTAACTGCGACTCTGACCTCTACAGAGTACATCCTGACTGGGCTATACAGATACCGGGAAGAGCACATTCCGAAGGACGTAATCAGAGAATGTTGGATCTTGGAAGGACGGAAGTTCAGGACTACATCATTGAGTCCATGACTGATGTCTTTAAATCCGCAAATATTGAGTATGTTAAGTGGGATATGAACAGAACACTTACCGATATCTATTCGGAGGCGCTTGCAGGAGATGAGAGTACGGGACACAGACAGGGTGAACTGACTCACAGATATATGCTTGGTCTGTACAGATGTATGAAGGAACTGACAGAGAAGTTCCCAGAGATACTTTTTGAAGGATGTTCGGCAGGTGGTAACAGATTTGACCTGGGTATCCTCAGCTACTTCCCTCAGATTTGGGGAAGTGATGACACGGATGCTCTTGTAAGAGCTGAGATTCAGAACGGATACAGCTACGGATATCCTCAAAGCTGCTGGGGTGCACATGTATCGGGTGTTCCTAATCATCAGACTCTCAGAGTTACTCCGCTTGAAACAAGATTCGATATGGCTTCGTTCGGAAGTCTTGGTTATGAGTGCAATCTCTGTGATATGAGCAGGGACGAGCTGGCTATGATTAAGGAACAGATTCAGACATACAAGAAATACAGAAAGGTATTTCAGCATGGAAGCATGAAGCGAGGAAGAAGCTTTACAGGTTCCACAATGTATGCGGGAATCAATTCACAGGCTGCTTGTTTCGGAGGTGCTTCCGGAAGTGTGCTTACAAGGACTGATTCAAATGTAACTGAGTGGACGGTTGTATCTGAGGATAAGAAGCAGGCTGTAGGCTGCATCATCCAGAAAAATGTTGTTCCGAACATGGCGTATCAGTGTTACAGACCGGTCGGTCTTGACGGAAATAAACTTTACCATTTTACAAATAGAGAAATAAAGGTTAATATAAAAGAATTCGGTGATCTTGTGAATTCAGTTTCACCGATTCATATAAAAAACGGTTCACTGACTCAGGACTTTATCTCGAAGTTTTATAAGCTGAACGGCGATAAGGAAGAATTCGAAGCATACGGAAGTGCCATGATGTATGCAGGTGTAAAACTCAACCCGGCTTATTCTGGTACGGGATTCAATGACAGCACCAGAGTATTCTCTGATTTCGCAGCTAGGCTTTACTTCATGGAGGAATCGGAGCGGTAAACATTTTTGCTAGAAAAAACTTACGAAAAGAGGTTATGGTTTTGGAGGAAAAAAGAAATTCGTTTTCCAGTTCACTAGGGTTTGTACTGGCGGCGGCAGGTAGTGCAGTAGGTCTGGGTAATATATGGAGATTTCCATATCTTGCAGCTAAGGACGGAGGAGGACTCTTCCTTGTTGTATATTTGGTACTTGCTATAACATTTGGATTTACACTTCTTATGACTGAGGTTTCCATCGGTAGAAAGACTAAGCAGA
>JAFZXD010000048.1 GCA_017616955.1 Eubacterium sp.
AGTTTTGTCTGAACTCACCGCCGTGCAAATCGTAATAAATGTAATAATTCTGATTATATTCGTCCAAAGAAAGAGTTCTTTCTTGAACTGTTTTGTAACCGTAAATGCTTACAAAATCCTGATAAGTATTTACTATTGCAGGTTCTGTATATTCATCCTGAGGATTATTATATATATCGTCTGTATCTCCGGCTTCAACTATAACGCCATGATACAGGACTATTATTTTGTTGCATATATGATGTACTACATTTAGATCATGTGAGATAAAAAGTATTCCTATTCCAAGCTCCTTGTGTAAATTCTCAAGAAGTTTTAGGATATCTCCTCTGATAGATACATCCAGTGCAGAAACTGCTTCATCCGCAATTAAAAATTCCGGTTCTATCAGGAGCGCTCTCACTATGGATAGTCTCTGCAGCTGACCTCCCGAAAGCTGTGACGGAAATCTATCCAGAAGCTCTTCATCTATTGATGTCTTTTTAAGAAGATTCAGAAGATTTTGATCAAAATCTTCTCTGCCAGAATAATGGATCTTCCTTATCTCTTCCAAAGAGCTTCGGATCTTAAGTCTTGGATTAAACGATCCGGACGGATTCTGAAATATCATCTGTATCTTCTGTGAGATTTTTTTCTGTGGAAGGTCATCAAGGTTTTCTCCGTCCAAAAGAATCTCACCTTCAGTCAGTTTAAGCTGATTAAGTATTCCTTTTGCAAGTGTCGTCTTGCCCGAACCACTCTCTCCAACTATTCCAAGAATATCTCCGCTATCTACCCTGAGATATACATTCTTTACTATTCTGGAATCATCTTCTTTATTCTTACTCGCTTTATATGAAGCCGAATAATTGTTTACTATTAGTTCTGCCATAAACTCAGCTGACCTCCTTAAAGCTTTGTAATAATCTTTTAGTATATTCATGCTGCGGTCTGTCAAATATATCTCTGACCGAACCTATCTCAACAACTTCTCCATGATACATAACTGTCACTGTATCGCATATCTCAGCTACAACACCGAGATCATGCGTTATACATAAAATTGATATATTATTCTCATCCCTTATATGCTTAAACAGTTTAAGGATCTTCGCCTGCATCGTAACGTCCAGAGCCGTAGTTGCTTCATCAGCTATTACCACCTTAGGATTACAAGCAAGTGCGAGTGCTATCATACTTCTCTGAAGCATACCACCACTGAATTCGTGAGGATATTTATCAGCTTTTTCTTTTGCCGGTGTAACACCGACGCTTTCCAGGAGTTCTAAGGTTTTCTTCTTTGCTTCTTTTTTATCCAGACCGGCCGTATACCTGAGAGTCTCTTCTATCTGACTTCCGATGGTAAACAGACTGTCAAATGAATTCATAGGGTTTTGAAATACATAAGAGATCTCTTTTTCGCGGTATATATACATTTCCCTTTCGGTTAACTCAAGAAGATTCACATCTTCGTATATGACCGAGCCTTCATAGTCAACCTGAGTCTCATCATGAAGTCTGAGAATTGACTTAGCCGTAAATGTTTTTCCGGAACCACTTTCCCCGACTATTCCATGAATCTCCCCGGGCTTTAATTCTATATTCACGCCCTTTACGATTGGTTTACGTTCTCCATCTGTCTTAATATATGTGTATAAATCTCTTATTTCGAGAATGCTCGTTCTTTCCATTTATTTTTCCCTTTCACCTCTGCTTTCTCGGTACCAAAAGCATGCTTTAAATACCCCAATGCAAAATCCGATATCCTTCTTTTTCTTTTTACATCCTTTACTGTATGCCCCAGACTGTATCTGCCGGATTCAAAGTTATCTATAACCTCTGTACTCACTATATTTAATGAGACAACCGATAAGATGATCAGGAATCCCGGAACAAGTGCCCGAATAGGACTGATCGTAATAAACTGCTGCGCATCGGAAAGCATATATCCCCAGTCAGACTGCGGCGGCTGTACTCCGAGTCCCAGAAAACTGAGTGATGCAAGATCAAGTATTGCGTATGCTATATCGAGTGTAAGCTCCGATATAAGTTCCGAAACACAGTTTGGAAGTATATGTACAAATATAATCCTGGCATCGCTTGCACCTATTATTCTTTCGGCTTCAACATAGTGTTTATTTTTTTCTACAGTCACAAGCGATCTGGCAAGTCTGGAAATCATTGGTGTATAGATTATTCCCAGCGCAAGTATTCCGGCTTTTATTCCCTTTCCTATAACTGCCATAAGTACAAATGCGAGAAGCATTGATGGGAATGACAATATAATATTCCATACATTTGTCACGATTCTATCAAGCCTGCCACCATAGTAACCTGCATAAAGTCCTATAGGAATACCAAAGAGTATCGATATTGCTACAACAGCAAATGCACTCAGTATTGTTGTTCTTCCTCCAAACAAAGCCCTCGAGAATATATCTCTTCCAACTTTATCTGTTCCGAGAATATGTTCACGTGATATCCCTGCCAGTTTATTTACAATATCCATCTCATCAGGGTCATATGGTGCTATATGACTCGCTAATACTGTTCCGATGATTATTGTTAATAAAATCGCAACAGACAATATAAATAATACAGAAACTCTCTTCTTCATATACATTTCCTCCTAATTCTTTTTCCTGAGCCTTACTCTTGGATCTATAACTGCATATAGCGCATCTACGACCAGATTTGATATAAGAAATGTCACTATTATTATCAGCGCTATACACTGAATGACTGAAATATCACCAACCATCACACACTGAACCATCAGACGTCCGATTCCATTTAACGAAAATATGTTTTCCACCATTACACATCCGACTATAAGTGCACCAAACTGAACTCCCGCTATTGTGATAACCGGAACAAGACTATTTTTAAGCGCGTGTTTCCATATGATAATTCGTGTCGGAATCCCTCTGGCTTTAAGTGCCAATATATATTCGGACGAAAGCTGTTCTATCATAGCCGTTCGTGTAATCTTTGTTACAAGAGCAATCTCGTGTGTTGCTATAACAACTACGGGAATCGTTATTCTGTTAAGATATTCACCAAATGTATTAAACGAACCTGTGTATGAATATCCCGGGAAATGTTTTGCTATGATCAGGATATACAACAGACTTAGAAAGAAAACCGGAATTGAAAAGAATAAAACTGTCAGAATAGATATGATCTTATCTATCAGCTTTCCTCTGTTTACAGCAGATATGACGCCAAGCGTTATTGCCAATATCTGAGAAACTATGAAACTGATGATTGCCAGTCCCAATGTTATAGGAAGACTGGTCTGTATCAATGATTTAACAGGAACTTTATACTTTACACTCTCACCAAAATTCCCTGTAACTATATTTTTAAGCCAATACAGATACTGAAGCGGTACCGGCTTATCGAGACCATAATGTTCCAGTTTGTCCTGAAGTGCCGTTTCGGACAACCTTCCTCCCTGCAAAGTAGCAAGAACAGGATTCATACCCGATGCCTTAACCATAGCGAATATACATATAGTCGCTACTATCAGTATAGCAATCGAATTAATAAATCTTCTACCAATATACTTACTCATATGAATCACTCCTTTTATGCGATGTCACCTTTTTCAATGGTCATATGGTAACAAATCCTGCGAAATTTGTCTTATCCCTAGATTCTATCTTCGGCTATAAGAATCCCGTATAACATAAAAAAGTGGACAGTTGAAATCAGATTTCAAC
>JAFZXD010000049.1 GCA_017616955.1 Eubacterium sp.
ATTCTGATCAAAAAGGCAAGTATTAAGTATTATGATGAGACTCTCACAAAATATAATGAGCCTTCCGGATTTATTTTCTACAGTGATAATCCTGATGTTGCTACAGTTAATAATTCTGGTGTTATTACAGCTAAGAAAATATATGATAACGGATATTATGATGAGAAAAAGAAGAATAGTTGTTATATTTATGTGAGATCACATTCCGGAAATGTATCTAAGAGTATAAAGGTTACTGTTAGAAAGTCTAAAGAAGAAACATTCCCTACTGAACTTGAGATAATAGGAGATGAATATCTGAATGTCGGTGGGGCATCAAAGACATATACTGTAAAGAATATACCTGCACTTTCAAATGAGAACGTTGAGTGGAGTATATCTGGTGGTTCGGCAACTCTTAGACAAGAAGGTAACAAAGCTATTCTTACTCCTGTCAGACAGGGTAAAGTTACTATATCTGCCAGATCAGTACTCGGAAGTGTCAGAGAGACCAAGACAGTTTATATTACAATTCCGACAAATGGTATAAAATTCTTGATGAAGAGTGCATCTGTAGAGATTGATTCTACGTATTCATTTGGATTCGAGTCAGATAATACTCGTGAGAAGGGTATCTTCAGACCAAAATATAAAGATGCTAAAGAAGAGATTGTAATAGACGATCATGTGACATTTACAGTTGCAGATGGTTCTATTGCTCAGATAGCATCGAGAAATGATGATGAGAATTATGGAACAAAAGTTGTTACTAATTCCGGATCAATATATGTTAAGGGATTAAAGGCAGGTAAGACAGTTATTACTGCGACAACAGAGAGTGGTGGAAAGACTGAGTTTACATTCTTTGTTACGAATAAGACCCTTAAGTCTATAAAGATTAAAGAAAAAGCTTCTGTAGAAGCAGGTAAAAAGATTACGATTTCGGTTACAAAGACACCATCCGATTCGCTTGAAGGATATACATTTAGTTCATCTAATACTTCGGTTGCTACAGTAGATCCATATACAGGAGTAGTCACAGGTGTTAAAGAGGGAACTTGTGATATTGTTGTAGTATCTGATATCAAGAAGGTAATAGCTACATGTGAACTTACAGTAACAAAGCGTACAAGTCCATCAGTATCTGATGATGGAAAGACAGTTACTGATGAATCAGGAAAGACATGGACTGTAGCAGATAAAGTTGAACCTTCACAGATAAAAAATAATAAGACTGTCACTGATAAAGTTGGTAAGTTTAAGATTACTAAGGTCGTAAAGAAAGCCGGTAAGTTAACAGGTGGTAATGTTACTTACATGGGACCTTATAACAAGAAGACCGCAAAGGCTACAGTGCCTAATAAGGTTAAGATTGGTGGAGTACAGTTTAATGTGACTGCTGTTGCTAACAATGCATTCAAGGGTTGTACAAAGCTTAAGAATGTTACAATAGGTACTAAGGTAACAAAGATTGGCGCTAAGGCATTCTTTGGGGATAAGAAGCTTTCAAAGGTTGTTATCAATAGTAAGAAGCTTAAGACTGTTGGTAGCGGTGCATTTAAGAATACATCAGCTAAGCTTAAGATTAAAGTTCCGAAGGCTAAGGTTGCTAAGTATACCAAGATGTTTAAGAAAGCAGGAATTGCTGACACAGCTAAGGTTACTAAGTAAGATATAACATAGTTGATATTTAAAAATTCAAAGACTCGCTGTGTATAAAAACACAGTGAGTCTTTTGAGTTAGATGTGAATATTTACATAGATTTATTGCAAGTAGAATAATTGACTTCATTTTTTTCAATCTTTGAGAATATTTACTCTTGTTTTTGTGCCTCATATGGGGTATAATCTCAAAAATTCATAGTTGATTAAGAGTAAAGAATAAGAATGATTCTTCGTGACGAAGAATTCCCACAGAAAAAGGAGGAAGACATGGCAACTTATATCACAGAACCATCACACACATTTAACGAATACCTGCTTATACCGGGATACTCATCAAGTGAATGTATTCCCACAAATGTAAGCCTCAAAACACCACTGGTTAAGTTTAAGAAGGGTGAGAAACCTGCTATAGAGATGTCAATACCTATGGTATCAGCCATCATGCAGTCAGTATCAGGTGAGAACCTGGCAATCGCTCTTGCTAAAGCAGGTGGTGTTTCTTTTATTTACGGTTCACAGAGTATAGAGGATGAAGCTGCCATGGTAGCAAGAGTTAAGGGTTATAAGGCCGGTTTTGTAAAGAGTGATTCAAATATCAGTCCTGACGCTACTCTTGGAGATATACTTGCGATGAAAGAGAAGTCCGGACATTCTACAGTTGCAGTAACTGAAGATGGTACGGCAGAAGGAAAGCTTGTTGGTATAGTTTCAAGCAGAGACTATCGTCTGAGTCGTATGTCACTTGACCTTCAGGTTAAGGAATTCATGACACCTCTTGAGAAGCTTATAACAGCTCAGGATGGCATTTCCATATCAGAAGCAAATGACATCATCTGGGATAACAAGCTGAATTCTCTTCCAATCGTTGATAAAGACGGAAGACTTGTAAGTTTCGTATTCCGTAAGGATTATGATGAGCATAAGAAGAATCCGGGAGAACTCCTTGATTCTCAGAAGAGATATATTGTTGGTGCCGGAATCAATACAAGAGATTATGCTGAAAGAGTTCCTGCACTTATAGAAGCAGGTGCTGATGTTCTCTGTATAGATTCATCAGAAGGATTCTCTGCATGGCAGGAGATGACACTTAAGTGGATCAGAGAAAACTATGGTGATTCAGTTAAGGTTGGTGCCGGAAATGTTGTTGATAGAGAAGGATTCAGATTCCTCGCTGAATGCGGTGCAGACTTCATCAAAGTTGGTATCGGTGGTGAATCTATCTGTATTACAAGAGAGACTAAAGGTATCGGACGTGGACAGGCTACAGCACTTATTGAGGTTTGTCAGGCAAGAGATGAATACTATGAAGAGACAGGTATTTATATCCCTGTATGTTCAGACGGTGGTATCGTATACGATCATCACATCACACTTGCACTTGCTATGGGATCTGATTTCGTAATGCTTGGAAGATACTTTGCTAGATTTGATGAGAGCCCAACAGAGAAGCTTCTTGTTAATGGTAACTATGTAAAAGAGTATTGGGGAGAAGGTTCAAACCGTGCTCGTAACTGGCAGAGATATGATCTCGGTGGAGATAAGAAGCTTCACTTCGAAGAAGGTGTAGATTCATACGTACCTTATGCAGGACCACTTAAGGATAACGTTGACAGAACACTCAGCAAGGTTAAGTCAACTATGTGTAACTGCGGAGCGCTTACTATAAAAGAACTTCAGGAAAAGGCTAAGATTACACTTGTATCATCTACAAGTATCGTTGAAGGTGGTGCACACGACGTAATCCGTAAGGACAGCAGCAGAGAAGAAGTTCAGTAAAAAGACTGAATATGAAAGAATAAACGGATATAATCAAAAACATGGCAGCTGAAATCTGATTTCAGTTGCCATGTTTTTTTATTCGGATAAACAGCGTCTGTTAATCCAGTCAACTATATCTGCATAAACATCTTCTTTATTTGGCTCATTAAGTATCTCGTGCCTGTCTTCCGGATATAACTTGCATTCTATATCAGAAATACCGGCTTTAACATACTGCTGATATACTTTCTTAACGCCTTTACCAAGATTTCCGACAGGATCGAGCTCACCTGACGTGAGCAGGATAGGAAGTTCCTTTGGTATCATGTCTATATTCTTTCTCTGGTTATCAAAGAGAACAGTTGAAAGCAGTGCTTCATATCCGCTTAGAGTAAATGTGAACTGACATCTTGGGTCATGGTTGTATGATTCCATAATCACAGGATCACTGCAAACCCAGCTGTTTGTATTATCTATTCCGTGAAGGTCATACATTTTGTAAGGTGCGGTATATGTCATATCCTTTATCTTTTCACTGCGGAAATGCCATCCCTTAGCCTGCGCAGTTGAACGAACCATCATAAGTCCGCTTCTGACTACCAGATCTGATTCAGCACCGGTTCCGACGATTATTGCACCGGCAAGTCCTTCTCCCTTCTGAGAGAGATATCTTCTGAGAAGATACGATCCCATACTGTGTCCCAGCATGATATAAGGGATATCGGGATATAGTCTTTGAGCATTTTTGCGCATCTTGTGAATATCCCTTACAAGGGATCTGGCAGGTGCCATCTCAGATATAAATCCCCAATCTTCGATGCTGCGTATAGACTGTCCATGTCCCAGATGGTCGTGACCGAATACAACGAATCCCTGTTCGGTGAGATACTGAGCAAACCCGTCGTATCTTTCTATGTATTCAACCATACCATGAATAAGCTGGATAACTGCTTTAGGTTGGCCGGAAGGCGACCACTGTACTGCATGTATATCAGTGATACCATCACATGATAAAAATGTTAGATTTCTTTTCATATAGATTACTCCCCAAAGATAACATTTGAAATCAGATTTAATCTGTTTTATATGTTATCTCATTATAACGTTTATAAACCGATTATTATTATACAATCATTAGAATCAGGATTCAATTGTAAATGTAACATTTTACCAAGATTTATTGTGATTATTTATTAAAAAAGTATATTTCTTTATGATTTTTCTTGACAGCTTGAATTATTAATACGATAATGGGTGAGTATATATTTATACAAATCTGATTGATGCAATTAGGGTGAGAGCTAGGCGCATCGATGCGCAGATTTGTCGTAGTATTTCGAAGTAATCAATTGTTTCGAAAGGTGGGTACAGATTATGAAGGATCTATCCAAAAACAAAGGTTTTTCGCTGGTCGAGCTCATTATAGTTGTTGCAATAATAACTGTTTTGGCCGCAGCAATCGCTCCTGCAGTAATCCGTTACATTGAGAAGTCGAGAGAATCTATTGACATTGATGCTTGTGATGAGATATTCCGTGCGATGTCGAATGAGCTTTTGTCGGATAAAGTGGTATTTGACAAGAGTGATCCGGCAGCTGAATTCAGAGTTACTGTAACTCGTAGTGGATTGACAGTATCTACTATAGGAGTTACGGATGCTGATAAGCATACGGATTCTATTTTCAAGAGCCTTGGAATTGAAGCTGATTCAAGTAATCAGTTCTTTTCTTCCGGATTGAAAGCTAAGTCCAAGAGGGTTTCTGAAAATCAGACAGGTAATTCAACACAAACATACAGTGTGGTTCTTAGCGGATCAGGTGCGATGTCGAAAAACATCTATTTTCCTGAATAGGAGAAAATGAGAGAGTAAACCGAGGCGTAGTCCTCGGTTTATTTTTTTGTTTTAGTTTTTCATAAATATATGATATATTAAACTAAACAAGTGGTTAATGGGTGTTATGCGCCTTTTATATTTCGTTTTTCGGAAGGTTGTTTAGACAAATGGACGCCAAGGAACAAATCGAACAGAACGAGCAAACTGAACAGCTAGAGCAACTTCAGGATGAGCAGCTTGAACATAATGAAGATAGATCAGAACGATCCGGTATTAAAAAGTATGGCTTATATCGGGCTTTGTTTAAGCTTATTTCGATCATTTGCAGGCTTGTTATCATATATGAGATAGCAGATCTGGTGGAACTTGCCCTTGTGGCATATGCTGACAGACATTCTGCGGTAACTCATGCCTTTATTATACTACCCGCCATCATCGTTGCCTTTCTTTTTGAAAGGCTTTATGTAAAGGTGGTATCTGCCGCTAGTGCTGATGATGAGGAAGATAATACTAAATCTAAAGACGATAATGCTAAAGAAGAGAAGAATCAATATATAATGCTTCTCGTAGATATAATTATGAGTATTATTTCGGCTGTAGTGATGGTAATAACACTTAAGAGCTTCAGTGCAGGAAAGATTGGTATATTGGATGCGTTGCTGATAATTCTGCTTGTATGCGAATTCTTAC
>JAFZXD010000004.1 GCA_017616955.1 Eubacterium sp.
ACAGATACACAAAAGTCAGAGGCAGTCGATCTGTTTCTTGAAGGATTCGGACATTTCATGACATTTTCAAAAACCTGCTGTTTCTTCTGAAAGGGAATTGTATCTTGATACGTTGGTCACTGATCCTGGTGCCAGAAAAAAAGGAATAGGAACAGCACTTATAAATAAGGCTTGTTCATTAGAAGACTACGATTTGGTTATTGTAGAAGTATTTTCCGATAATGAGAATGCAATTAGATTTTATGAAAAGAACGGTTTTGTTTCGATAAAAGAAAACAAGGGATCGGTAATGAGATTACTGGGTTCCGGCTATCCAATCATTATGGAAAAGAAGAGGTAAAAGATGATATATGAATTAACAGATACAGCGAAAGTAACACATCTTTTTGAAGGTTGGCAGGAAACTCTGATCTATTCCTGCTTGCAGAAAGTAATGGGAAAAATCTTTGTTACGAATCAGGAGTATCCCGAGTCAGCGATGGCATATGTGGGATGCTTCGCTTTTTATGCGGGAGAACCGGATAAAGAACTTGTAATGAATAAGCCGGACGGGTTTGTTATGATGATTCCTCAGAATAAGGCATGGGAAGCTTGTATTGAAGAATGTTTCCCGGAAGCAAAAAAAGTAATCAGGTATGCCATTAAAAAGGAAACACAGTTTGACAAAGATTTTTTGAAAGATATGATAACGAAACTACCTGATGGATATGAGCTAAAAGAGATTGATGAGAGAATCTATGATATGTGCTTGCCTGATCCGGTGACAAGGGATTTTGTCTCTTCTTTTGAAAGCAAGGAAAAATATCTGGAGATAGGTAGAGGCATGGTTATTCTAAAATCCGGACAAATCGTAGCAGGGGCATCTTCGTATACAAGGTATAAAGAAGGGATTGAGATAGAGGTTGATACTATAGAGTCAGAGCGTAAAAAAGGACTTGCAACAATAGTATGTGCTGCGTTGATCTTACGATGCCTTGACGAAGGATTATATCCGAGTTGGGATGCCCAGAATATGAATTCAGTTCATTTGGCAGAAAAACTGGGATATGAATTTGATCATGAATATATAGCATATGAGGTATCCGGAGCTGAACGGACACATTGAGTTAGAGTGAAAAGATGATGAAATGTAATAAAAAAATTTTCATATGTTTTTTAAGTGTTTTATTCGTTGTGGGGATGATGACACCATCACTAGGTTCTTTTGCGGCCTCAGATGATGATACTGTCACGTCCACGAAAGATTATTATGATAAGCTGGCTCATCAGGTTTATGATCGTGAAGCATATAGGTATTATAAGGTTGATAATCCGGCCTTGGCAGATAACTATGTTCATATAGATATGAATGCATTTGCCCATCATTATAATAAGGACAATCCTCTGATAAGTGGGTGTTATCTCATCTACTATCTGGATACGATCTATACAGAATATAGTCCTTCAGGACTTAAAGTCAGAATCAAGTTTCCTTACAATAAGGGAAGAATGGATGAACACTTTGAACAGCTGGAGAGATTGTCAAACAGACTTAAAGGAAAGTCAGATTATGACACGGTTCTTAAGGTTCATGATTATCTGATAGAGCATTTCGAATATGATTATAATACGAAGATGGCGAACCATACCGATATTGACGGATTCAAGGATGGAGTTATGGTATGCTCCGGTTACAGTCTTGCAGCGTACTACCTGCTTAATAAAGTCGGGGTAGAAACGAGAGTAGTAACAGGATTTGGGGGCGATGGTGAACCGACAAATAACCATATGTGGAATATAGTTAAGGTTGATGGACAGTGGTACAATCTGGACATAACCTGGGATGATCGTGGGGGAAAGAATAAAACCTACGAGTATTTTCTGAGGTGCGATGATGATTTTCCGAGACATATCAGAATGGATGGATTTGATGTGGGCGATACTAAGATAGTAATGGCTGAGAGGTCATACAAGCATCCGTTCTCATTCAATAATCCGGAACAGATTCCAAAGCTTCTTTTTGCACTGTTTATCATTGGAATAGTTGTGTTTTTTGAGATTAAAAAGATTAGAAAAAAGAAAGAAGAGAAATTGTTAAGTCAGATTAAAGTTATAAACGATGATTATGAAGATTTTGCAGGTTGATTTTTTAAGCTGATTGTTTTATTCTGAACTTAATAACAAGAACGACAAAGACGTCGATACCAAGGGGTATCGGCGTCTTTTTTCAAAAGTGGATACTTCAAATCAGATTTCAACTGTCCACTTTTTGGGGGAGATAGAGAGAAAGGAGAAGGAATATGGCAGCATTTGAAGAGATTAAATCAGGTATTCCGATGATGGATGAGGCTCTGCAGCACATAAGAATGGGGGATAATGTGGTGTGGCAGGTTCCGTCACTGGATGAGTTTAGAGTTTTGGCACAGCGATTTGCCGATCAGGCTATAGCTGATCAACGCAATCTGATATATGTTAGGTTTGCGGAGCATGAACCTATCCTCGAACCGAGAGAAGGCCTTAAGATAGAGAAGGTTGAACTCAATCATCGATTCGAAACATTTACGGTGGATATTCATAATCTTATAGAGCGTGAAGGAAAAGACGCGTTCTATGTCTTTGACTGCTTGTCCGAGCTTGAGGCGGCATGGGCAACGGACCTTATGATGGGTAACTTTTTCCATCTTACGTGTCCGTATCTTTTTATACTAGATACGGTAGCTTATTTTCCGATCATTCGAGGCAGGCATTCCTATGATGCTATAGCTACTATTCGTGATACAACACAGTTGTTTCTTGATGTATATTCCGACGATAGAGAGAATAATACTGATATTTATGTGCGTCCTATGAAGGTGTGGAAAAGGTATTCGCCTACAATGTTTCAACCACATATCTTAAGTACGGATGATTACAGTTTCAAAGTGCTTTCCGACGGAACTGAGGTGAGCCATTTCTATAGCGTCTTGAACAAGGGAACTTTCTGTGATATTGACCAGAACCAGGACAGCTGGCTGAGGTTTTTTAAGTCGACAAGAAGAAAGCATGAGGCTGGAAATGATGTCACCGAGGAATGCTCGCGTATGTGTAATATCATGCTTACTCGTGATGAGCGAATGCGAAAGCTGATAAAGAAAAACTTCAGACCTGAGGACTATTTCGAGGTTCACGCAAGGATGGTGGGAACCGGAATGATAGGTGGAAAGGCGTGTGGAATGCTCCTGGCAAGAAAGATTGTAGAGAATCATCGCCCGGATATATTCTCAAGGATTGAGCCGCATGATTCGTACTACATTGGATCGGATGTGTTCTATTCGTTTATAGTTGAAAACGGATTCTGGGATCTGAGAATCAGACAGCGTACAGAGGAAGGCTTTTTTGCGCTGGCAGATGAATTTGCGGAAAAGTTGATGACAGGTACATTTCCAAGGCGGATTGAGAATGAGCTGAAACGTATTCTCGATTATTATGGAAATGATCCGTTTATCTGTCGTTCCAGTTCTATTTTGGAAGATGGTTTTGGAAATGCATTTGCAGGAAAGTACGAGTCGGTGTTCTGCGGAAATATGGGAACTCCAGAGGAGAGACTTGAGGAATTTGAAAATGCAATAAAAGAAGTATATGCGAGTACGATGAGCCGGTCTGCGCTCGATTACAGAAAAAGAAGAGGGCTGGATAAGAGAGACGAGCAGATGTCTATACTTGTTCAGCGAGTTTCCGGTTCAAGATACGATGGTTTCTTCATGCCGTGTGCGGCAGGTGTTGGATACTCGATGAGTCCTTACAGGATTGGAAATGTCAAATCCGAATCAGGTATGCTGAGACTTGTTATGGGACTTGGTACCGCTGCTGTTGACAGAAGAACAGGTTCCTATCCTAGAATGGTTTCTTTGGATGCGCCTTCCATGATTATTCATACCACGGTGTCAGATCGACAGCAGTATTCACAGAGAATAGTGGATGTAGTCAGTCTTGAAACGGGAAATGTTGAAGGCTTTGATCCGATGAATATAAGTGACAGATTTCCATATTATCAGAAGAAACTTTTATATTCTCATAACTCGGATACGGAGCGCATGTTTAGAGAACGTGGTCAGAAACGTGAGATACTGTATGTATCCTGTGATGGATTGACAAAGAATGAATCTCTCATGAAAGATATGAAGGATATGCTTGAGCTTATTCAGGAGCACTACGAATATCCGGTAGATACAGAGTACACCATAAACATCGCTCAGGACGGAAGCTATGTTGTAGATCTGCTTCAGTGCAGACCTCTTCAGCTGACACAGGGGGGAGATAAGGTAGAATTCCCGGATGACATTTCCGAGGAGGATATTCTTCTTGAAACCAGAGGAGTATCCATGGGATTTTCCAGAAAAGTGAAACTCGATGCTGTGGTCTATATAGACCCGATCAAGTATTACAATATGCCCTATAAGAAGAAGTATGATATAAAAAAAGCCCTCTCGGATGTGAATTGGCATTATCGCGGCAAGAATAAGAATCTTCTGCTTCTCACACCCGGAAGAATATGTACTTCATCTCCTGAACTCGGAGTTCCGTCAGCATTTGCGGATATAAGTGAGTTTAATGTGATAGCAGAAGTATCCGAATCGAAAGCAGGTTATATTCCGGAACTCAGTTACGGAAGCCATATCTTCCAGGATCTGGTGGAAGCGGAGATTCTGTATACAGCAGTATTTGAAGGGGAGACGACGGTTGCTTATAATCCGGGACTTCTGGAAGAATCACAAGCTATAAAGGATATAACTGAAGAGATAACGAAACTTTCTGATGATGATAAAGGAATTCTCAGAGTTTTTGATGTGTCTGAAAATGGAATGTATCTGTACTATGATCTCACTGAAGAGCGACTGGTCATAACAGAGCAGAACCGGAAAAAGTAAAAATCTTTATTTACCTATATACAAACAGTGTGATAGACTAATACAAGTCAGAAAACTCTTTTGAGAAGGGTAGGTATGGTTTGATAGAGGTAAATAAGAAAGAGGTTGAGAGATATCTGGGATACAGGGGACTAAATTCTGTTGATGAAGGTATCTCGAAAACTATAGATGAATGTATAGAGGAGATGAGCGAAAAGGTCACTCCGAGATATACATATAAGACATTTCCTATTACATTTAAAGACAGTAATGACGGATCAAAAGAATGCGAGTTTGCCGGAATTTATGTAGGCGAAGGGGCGCTCTTCAAGAATCTGAAAGGCTGTAAAGAGATAGTGCTTATGGCTGTGACGCTGGGGCCTGTTCCTGACATGCTTGTGCGTCGTGCCGAAGTCAGGGATATGCTTAAAGCATATATATATCAGGCTGTCGGTGCAGCTATGGCGGAAGCCTGGTGTGAAGAGGTAAATGAAATGATAAGGCGCGAAGCTGCTGATCGAGGTTTCTTTACCAGACCCAGGTTTTCTCCCGGATATGGAGATTTCCCGCTTGAGGTGCAGAAAGATTTTGAAAGAATCTTAAATATGCCGAAAACAGTGGGGATAACACTTTCGGAGAGTCTTCTGATGACTCCGACTAAATCAATAACAGCAGTTATCGGATTATCGGATAAAAACACGGACTGCCATAAGGCGGGATGTGAAGAATGCAATATGCATGAAACCTGTGAATATTCGCGAAGTTAGTGCTTCAGAGTAAAGAGTTTTTATCTGATAAATGAAATAAAGAAGGGCATATACATGAAATCATTACGAGAGAGATTAGGAAAAGAATGGTTGTTCTGCGATGGTGGAACAGGAACGTTTTTACAGGAGCACGGACTTCAGGGAGGCGAACTTCCGGAACTTTGGAATGTAAGTCGTCCGGATGTTATCCTTGAACTATATGAAGGATATCTGAAAGCCGGTTCCGATATATTTAATACGAATACATTTGGACTTAACAGCCTTAAGCTCCCCGGACGTGTTGAGGAACTTATGACGGCTGCGGTGGAGATTGCAAAAAAAGCTCGAATAAATACCGGTAGAGAGGATGCATATATTGCAGTAGATATCGGTCCTACTGGAAAGCTTCTCGAACCTATGGGAGACCTCAGTTTCGATGATGCGGTAAAAATATTTGGTGAATCTATGGAAGCCGGAGAAAAAGCCGGCGGTGATCTGATCCTTATAGAAACCATGAGCGACAGCTACGAAGCAAAGGCTGCTGTTATAGCGGCTAAGGAATATACGAATCTTCCAATCATAGTTACAACAGTATATGATCAGAAGGGAAAACTCCTTACGGGAGGAAATGTAGATTCGACGGTTGCAATGCTAGAAGGACTCGGAGTAGATGCGCTCGGAATCAACTGCGGTATGGGACCGGATCTGATGATTCCTATGGTGGAGAGACTGATAGAGGTCGCATCGGTTCCTATAGTTATAAATCCTAATGCAGGACTTCCGAGAACTGAGAACGGAAAAACTGTTTTTGATGTAGGACCGGATGAATTCGCTGAGATTATGGGACGAATAGCCGATATGGGTGTTCAGGTTATGGGGGGCTGCTGCGGTACCACACCTGCTCATATCAAGAGACTGGTTGAGACAGTCCGTCCGAAACCATTTAAAGAGAATACATATAAGGAACTCACAGTAGTCAGTTCTTTCTGTCAGGCGGTTACCTGTACAGGAAAACCGATTATCATAGGTGAGAGAATTAATCCTACAGGTAAATCCAGATTTAAGCAGGCGCTCAGGGATGCGGATATAGATTATATTCTGTCTCAGGGACTTGAGCAGGAAGATGCGGGAGCAGATATTCTGGATGTAAATGTCGGACTTCCCGAGATAGATGAACCGAAGATGATGCGAGAAGTTGTTACAAAACTTCAAGGAGTAACAGGACTTCCGCTTCAGCTGGATACGACTGATATTGAAGCTCTGGAACAGGGACTCAGATATTACAACGGTAAGGCTATGATCAATTCCGTTAATGGTAAGGAAGAGGTTATAAAGGCTGTAATGCCGCTAGTGAAAAAATACGGTGGAGTTCTTGTCGGACTTGCACTTGATGAAGACGGTATTCCGGAAACTGCCGATGGCAGAATAAAGGTTGCCGATAAGATATACAGAGCAGCCGATCATTATGGAATTCCGAGAAAGGATATCGTAATCGATGGTCTGTGTATGACCATATCGTCGGATTCTTCTTCGGCGGTTACAACGCTTGAGACTCTGAGACGTATCAGGGATGAATATCATGGACACAGTATTCTTGGTGTTTCCAATATTTCTTTCGGTCTTCCTCAGAGACAGGTTATTAATTCTTACTTTCTGACGATGGCTATGCAGAGTGGTCTTTCATTTGCTATCATGAATCCGAACAATGAGCAGATGATGGCTGCATACAGAGCATTTAATGCACTTTCGGATCTGGATCCGCAGTGTATGGAATATATAGAAGCATATGCAAATGCTTCTGTTTCGGTTGTTTCTTCCGGAAAAACAGCAGATGCTCAAAACGGAACGGACGGAGGTGCTCAGGGTGCTTCGGGAAGTACTTCACCACTTGGAAATGCCATCGAACGAGGTATGCCGGGCGTGGCTGAAAATGCTATGAAAGAAGCGATGAAAACAGGTGATCCGCTTCAGATTATCAACGACGAACTTATCCCTGCACTTGATAAAGTAGGAAAAGGATTTGAAAAAGGAACGGTATTCCTCCCACAGCTTCTTCTCAGTGCAGATGCAGCAAAGGCGGCATTTGAAGTTGTAAAAGCTTCTATGGCCGGAAAACCGAGAGACATGAAGGGTAAGGTTATCATAGCCACCGTAAAAGGAGACATCCATGATATCGGAAAGAACATAGTTAAAGTAATGCTTGAAAACTATGGATACGATGTAATCGATCTGGGAAAGGATGTTCCACCGGAGGCTATTGTAGATAGAGCGATTGAGGATGATGTGAAGCTTGTCGGACTCAGTGCTCTGATGACCACAACGGTCGTAAGTATGGAAGATACCATAAAGCTTCTCAGAGAGAAAAAACCGGATACTAAGGTTGTAGTCGGCGGAGCAGTTATGACTCAGGAATATGCTGACGCTATCGGAGCTGATTGCTATGCAAAGGATGCTATGGCGACTGTAAGGTATGCTGATTCGGTTTTTGGCGTATAAGTGTATTAAATTTTAACAATTACTGCATGAATTTGTCATTATATGACAGATTCGTGTAGTAATTTTTTTTTGGAATATACTTATACTTGCAAGAGAAAAAAGAGACATTGCAAAGGGGAAGAAACGTGAAGAGCTGTGACTTAACTTTGGTAAGTAAAATAATCGACGGACTGGATTACGATGATGCAGTTTTATGTGCGGGCATAAATAACAAGTTAAATAAAATGTATTACGCGCATGAAGCTATGTATGTATTACAGGGAAGAGGAATTTATCTATCGGATGAGCTGTTGGATAAGTTGGAAATAGATTATGAATTGATAAGTGCAAAACAGCTATATGAACTGGATGAAAGCAAACTGGC
>JAFZXD010000050.1 GCA_017616955.1 Eubacterium sp.
ATATTCTTTATATCTTCTCTTTTTCCCATAACCATCAGATTAGATGTGAATTTTGTTTTTTATTCTTAAACTTGCCTCAATATGCATAATCCAATGTCTTGAAAAAGGCATCTGAATAAGACCACGAACATCTTTATTGCACCAATAATCTATAAGCCAGATTGCATTCTCATCTTCACTCACAACACGTAGAGATTTAAGCGTATCTCGCCTTTCTTTAGAAATCTTTCTTTTAAGATCATCATAGGTATCTTTTTTCTTTATCTGACTTTGCATTGTTTTGTTAAGTTCAGACCATTCCTTATTCATCCGTTTCCTTTCTAACCCGCTCGAGGAGCACGACAGTCTCGACATGCTGCGTATTCGGGAACATATCTACCGAACATCCTTTAACCGGACGATATCCGTTTGATTCAAATATTTCAAGATCTCTGGCAAGAGATGTAGGCTTGCAGCTTATATAAACCATATGGTCTACTCCATATGAAAGAATCTTCTGAAGTGCCTTCGGATTAATTCCGTCACGTGGTGGATCGAGGATTATAAGATCCGGTTTTTCTTCCACTTCATCAAGCTTTTTAAGTACATCTCCTGCTATAAATTCGCAATTACTTAACTTATTGAGTTTTGCATTTTCTTTAGCAGCTTCTACTGCTTCTTCAATAATCTCAATACCGTATACCTTGTCTGCCACAGGTGCCATAAGCTGAGCGATCGTTCCTGTTCCGCTGTACAGATCATATACAACACCTGTCTTAGCACTTTCTCCACCGGCATTACTGCCTTCTATAGCTTCCAACGCATACTCTCTTACCTTGGAATACAGAACTTCACTTCCCTTAGTGTTAGTCTGGAAAAATGAAAATGGAGAAATCTTAAACTTAAGTCCAAGGACCTCTTCCATCAGGAAGTCTTCTCCATAAAGTGTAGTCACAGAGTCAGGGATTATAGCATCTGCTATTGTATCACATTCCGTATATAAAACCCCCGCAATACGATTGTAATAAGAGAGGGTCTCAAATTCTCCGGTTCCAACATCATCCTCTCTGCTTCCGTTAACTCTCTGAAGCTTTCCTCTTGTATCACGAACAATCTTCTTGCCTGTTTTAAGCTTTTCATATCCATGAGAAGTATATGCATCCAGTCCAACCGGCTCCAGCTCTCCCAACGAAAGCAGTCCTGACACATACTCCGGAAGATTAAGCTCATCAACCGTTTCACTTCTCTTCTCATTCCAAGGAATATTTCTTGTTGATTCATCTATACTGTGATGAGTTGTTGTAACAAGGTTGATCAGAAGCTTTCCATCTGTATCCGATTCTCTTATAACCAGATTTCTCAAAACTCCGGTATGGCTAAACTTGTTGTAAAAAGGAACACCAAGATTCCTGTAAAACTTCTGAGTATATTTAAGGATTTCATTCCATGCAGGCTTAACTATCGCACATGAATCAATACTTAATATATCATGTGTCGAATTCTTCCTGTGAAGTCCCAGTGTCAGAGGTCCGTCTTTTTCTTCGTCACCAAATGTGAATTCCATCTTATTTCTGTATCTGAACTGAGAAGGAGACCCCAGTATTCCTTCCCACTTAAAATCACTGCTGCTCTCTCCTGAGAAGTCGATCACGTCCTTCAAAAGCTCTTTAACCATCTGTTCCTTCAGTTTTAACTGATTGGTATATGCGATAGTCTGATATGTACATCCACCACAACTGTAGAAATGATTACAAAGGGGCTTTTTAGTTTCCAAAGGAGAACTCTTAACAACATCAAGAAGTATGGCATCGGCTTTTCCTTCTTTCTTTTTCTTAACTCTTGCTTTTACTGTCTGCCCCGGGAGAGCGCCTTTTACCGTAACCTTCCTGGTGATGGTTTCAATTACATTTTCCCCGGATGCATCTTTCTTCTCTTCATTATGAAAAAAGCTTCCTCTATTCGGGAAGCTGTATTCCTCTATAACGCCTTCAATTATATCGCCTTTTTTCATACCCATTCCTTTCTGCAAAATAGCCTTTCCAACGCTTTATGACATTCAATATTACAAATCACGAAGTTCCACCTCATAGTCTTCATTCTCGTCAAATGTCATCACCATGTAACTTCTCTTACTGCCTCCTCGAGGGAGTGCAATACTTCCCGGGTTCAGAACTCTGACCCCACCGCCTACATCACCAAAGCCTTCGTATGTATCATCCAAAGGCACATGTGTATGCCCGTAAAGTGCTATATCACATTCATTTACCATAGCTGTATATATCAGGTTCTGTATGCCGAGACTCACGCCTTGTCTATGTCCATGCGTACAGAAAAATCTATGTCCGTTCAATTCAAATACAGAGACTGCCTTCAGGTCTTTTCCACCATACCTGTCACAATTTCCTTCTATAAAAACAGCCGGAACAGAATCTCCCAGCCACTTTCTTATCTCATCTGTGTTCCCTTGAACATCTCCCAGATGAATAAGCATGTCCGGTTTTTCCCGTTCTATAGCTGTCCTTACATATGAACTATTTCCGTGTGAATCACTTAATATCAAAATCTTTTTTATCATTAGATTATTTATTCTCCGGTTTACTGTTTCCGG
>JAFZXD010000051.1 GCA_017616955.1 Eubacterium sp.
AATCCTTCTTTATGAGTTCATTTTGCTCGTCCTTCGAAAGCGATGCAAAATGTACCAGCCCGTCTCTTTTTTCTATGAAGTTTTCTTTCTCCTTCAGTGGGCTGCCTTTCTTTTCAAATATATCTCCGACTATATCCGCAACATATTCACCGATAGCCGGAGCACTTGTAAGTCCGGGCGATTCGATACCTGCCACGTCGATGAAGCCGGGAACCTCCGACTCTTCTATAATGAAATCATCCGTATCTCCTGTAGCACGAAGTCCGGAAAAACTCGTGATAGCTTTATTAAACGGAATGTTAGGAACTGACAGTGAAGCCTTCTCTTTAAGTGCCGCGAGAATCTCAGATGTTGTTGCTGTATTTTCCTTATCATCCAGGTCTTCGGCAGATGGACCAACAAGAAGATTTCCATGAGCGGTCGGAGTTACGAGAACTCCCTTTCCAAGCTTTGTCGGAAGCTGGAATATAGTTCTGCTTACCGTATCTCCTACCTCTTTATCAAGAAGATGGTATTCACCCTTTCTGGCGGTAATACCGATTTTCGACTGACATATCATGTTGTGAATAGAATCTGCATAGACACCGGCTGCATTTATCACTATGCTGCCTTCATACTTTGCAGGTGCTGAGTCTTTCGTGCCCTTGGTCTGCACCTCAAATCCTGTTTCAGTCTTACTGATTCCTGTTACTTCTTTATCAAATATAAACTCTGCTCCGTTTGTATATGCCGATTCGGCAAATGCGATAGTCAGCTCGAACGGACACACAACGCCTGATGTCTCGGCAAGAAGAGCTGCGACTACATTTTCACTGAGTGCAGGCTCAAGAGCCTTGGCCTCGTCACCCGTGATAATGCTGATCCCCTTGACTCCGTTCTTCACGCCTCTGTCGTACAACTCGCGAAGCTTGCCCATATCCGCTTCGTCAAAACACAGGACCATCGCCTGATTTTCCTTAAATGCAAATGAAAGCTCTGATGAAAGTTTATGTATGAGTTCATTTCCCCTCACATTCATCTTAGCTTTCATGGTTCCGGGCACGGCATCAAAGCCCGCGTGAACGATTCCGCTGTTGGCCTTGCTCGTCCCTTCGCACACATCAGTCTCTCTTTCTATGACCACCGTGCTGAGGTCATACCGGGAAAGCTGCCACGCTATGGCGCAGCCTGTAACACCCGCTCCAATGATAATAACGTCGTACATTATAAGTACTTCCCTCCTCTGATAAAAACATTTTAAAACCCCAATTTTTTCGTCGTAAAACCCTTCTTCAATTTTAACACTTAAGCCCATTGATGACAATCGAGTTCTAATTGTTTATTACTATTCTTGGTTAACATAAAAAAAGTGGACAGTTGAAATCTGATTTCAAATGTCCACTTTTTATGTAAACCTAATTATTTCTTTCCCATTCCAAGTTCTTCCGGGATTATATTATGTTCAAGGACCGTTATTCGGTCGGATTGCATTTGCTTTACCTGCTCTTCGGAGAGTCCGAATTTTTCTGCTATCTCCGCAGTGCCTACGTCCGGTCTGAATTCGCGTCTTCGGTATGAACCGAATCTGTCACGATTGTACTTTTTCCAGAGCATGAATCCGATGAGACTTAGGAGAAGCAGGACAAAAAGTATAATGTAATACTTATCCACTTCTAAAAGCATTTCCCTGCTGAATACGCCGACATTCGGGACTTCCCATCCGTTTCTGAGCGCGATGTTTCCGTAAATGACATACGAAACGTACATCAGCATGACCAGCCATCCTATTATAGTTATTATCCATTCAATGATTTTCTTCCATTTCTTCTGCCTGCCAAGAATCAAGTGCGAATCAAGATCGTAATCGACCTTCTGAGGAAGAGATTCATTGTCCATATCACTAACAGACATATTTACCACCACTTAAAATCATATTCCTCGATCAGGGCTGCTCCATACAGCCAGTTTCCTATTATTCTTAAACAGTGTTGGAAGCGATTTAATAACCAGGAGTGCATTTATATACCAGTAAAAGAACGGATACCAGATTGCAACAACACTATGTTTTAAAAGATGCGGATCGTATTTCCTGTCCAGAAGCATCGCAACGCCGAACTGGATCAGGCATACCGACGACAGGAACAGACTCTTCCATATATAAGGCATCTGGATGTAATTTCTGTTCACTATCAGATTGTAGACAATTATTATCAGCATCAAGAGCCAGCAGATCGACCAGAGTATCGACATCAGCTGCTCCATGTATACGGGCACGAGACGACGTTCTTTCCAGCTTGTGAAAATGTTATTATGGCGTCTCAGTATCTCCATTCCGCCGCTTGTCCATCTTCCCCTCTGCTTTGCAAGACCTCTTACGGTTTCAGGCACAAGCATCATGCAGAGTGCTCTCGGTTCGTAACGAACATCCCAGAACTTCTTCTCAAGTTTCCATGTTACGCCGATATCCTCTGTGATCATATCTCTGTCCCAGAGTTCAGCGTCGATAAGTGCTCTCTTTCTAAATGCCACAACAACGCCTGAGACTGTCATGACCTTTCCCCAGATTCTCTGAGTTCTCTTGATAAGGCTTATAATACTCGAATACTCACAGAGCTGAATCTTCGCAAGAAGTGAGCTTCTGTTTCTTACTCTCGGATTACCCGTAACAGCACCAACTCTCTCACCATTAAATCTGTTGGTAAAATGCGGAACCATATAGTTCAGCGCATCAGGCATTACATAAGAATCCGAATCAACGCCCAGAAGGATTTCACCCTTGGCTGCGATGAGCCCGAGATAGAGGGCATTTGCCTTACCGCAGTTCTCCTTCAAGTCAATAAATCTAAGATTCGGATACTTGTCCACAAGCCCGGTAACAATCTCAGAA
>JAFZXD010000052.1 GCA_017616955.1 Eubacterium sp.
GCGCTGCTTCTTGTAGAAGTTGATATCATCCTGCTTAACCTTCTTCTCCTTTGATGCTGGATCAACATAGAGAAGTCTTTCAACGATGTTTCCACCGATAATATCTGTATCAACGATTTCCTCAACATCATCAAGTGAAACCATACGATAAAGTGTATCTTCCGGATATATCTTTACGAAAGGTCCCTGTGAGCAGAATCCGAAACATCCAACGATGTTAACTGTAGCCTTATCAGCTACACCCTTCTCCTCGAGAACCTTCTCGAATTTTTCTTTAATCTCTTTTGAATTACTTGAGAGGCAACCTGTACCACCACAAAGTACGATATGACGCTTGTCATCAGTTCCGGCAAGCTTATCGTCAAGACATTTGGTACAAGCAACTGACTTCTGATCGAGTTCTTCTACTGTTGTTATCTTACTCATGCTGTTGCCTCCTTTCTATATGACTCAATAATTTCTGATACCTGGCCTACCTCAACCTTAGGATAAACCTTTCCACTTATACTTACAGCAGGTGCTATACCACATGCTCCGATACAACGAAGAGCATCAAGAGTAAACAGACCATCAGCTGTAGTTTCACCCGGCTTAATACCAAGAATTTCTGAAAATTTGTCAATAACCTGCTGTGCACCTTTTACATAGCAAGCTGTTCCCAGACAACATCCGATGACATACTTGCCCTTCGGTGTGAGTGAGAAGAAGGAGTAGAATGTAACAACTCCATAGATCTCTGCAACGGAAATACCAGTTTCTGCTGATACAAGTTCCTGAACTTCCAGAGGAATATATCCATACTCATTCTGGATGTCACTAAGTATCATCATAAGAGGTGTTTTTTCCTCTTTATACCTGGCGCAGATCTCTTTGATTTGTGCCTCTGCGGCAGAATTCAACTTACACATCAGTTTGAACCTCCTTAAATAGTTATGTATTAAAATTACGCAAAATGTCGCTAAGAGTCATTATACATAATAATATACAGTTAGAACAACTTAACCTTTACTACCATTTCCTAATCTTCGTTAAGAAAAGGAGTCCATGAAATCAAATCTCATGGACTCCTTAACTCAAGTAGAAAATCACTGAAAATTACTATTCACAGTTGACTCAAAAGCGCACTCTTAAGTTAGCAGATTCTTGGTAAAAGTTCTCCGCTTGGACGGGCGAGGAATGTCTTCGCACCGACTGCAGTATTCAGAATAACTTTTCCAACATTCTCTTCTGTTACTTCACCTATTGTACAAGCCCCTTCAGAATTTGGACACGCACGAAGGGCTTCAAGGATTTTCTCTTCTTCAGATGCAGGTGCAAAGATAACAAGTCTTCCTTCGCATGCAAGATACAGAGGTTCAAGTCCCAGCATCTGACATACTCCTTTTACTCCATCCTGAACAGGTATACTGTCTGAATCAAGCGATATACCTACATTACTCTCAGCTGCTATCTCATAGAGAACAGTTCCTACACCACCACGTGTAGCATCTCTGATAACATGCACATCTTTTGTCACTTCAAGCATTGCTTCTATATTCTTGTTCAGCGGAGCGCAATCACTTGTTATATCCGCATCAATCTTGAAGTCATTTCTTGCCAGAAGAATCGTACATCCGTGACGTCCGATATCTCCGGTAACTATTATCTTATCTCCGGGCTTTGCAAATGCTCCTGATGTCGAAGCACCTTCTATGATATGTCCGATTCCCGTAGTAGTAATGAACACCTTATCAACCTGTCCGATTCCGGCAACCTTTGTATCACCTGCAACGAGGTTAACTCCGGCTTCTCTTGCAGTCTTTCCCATAGCCTCAGCTATCTCTTCAAGCTTTGCAATCGGGAATCCCTCTTCGATAACAAACGAACATGTAAGATATTCGGGTTTTGCTCCCATACATGCAACATCATTTACTGTACCGCAGATTGAAAGTTTTCCGATATTTCCTCCCGGGAACTCAAATGGTGATACGATAAATCCATCTGTTGACATAGCTATCTTACCCGGTGTCATATCAAGTACAGCCGCATCATCCGCTGTAAGATAAGGGTTGCTGAAATGTTTCTTGAATAGATTTCCTATAAGGTCTGATGTCTGAACGCCACCGGCGCCATGAGCCAATGTAATCTTGTCTTCCATTATTTTTTCCTCGTATATATTTTTATATAGTCTAGTAAACCATTCCTTAATTAACTATACCTTTGTCGTATATTATTTTGCTTACAGTCCAACCGAAGCGCCGTATGTGTAGTATGCCGCACAGGCACCTTCATCCGATACCATACAAGCTCCTACAGCATGAAGTGGGGTACATGCCTTTCCGAACATCGGGCAATCCGACGGTTTGCATTTTCCTTGTAATACTTCACCGCATCTGCATGCCGGATTTGGTTTTCCGGTTATATCCGGAATCTCATATTTTACTCTCGCATCATAGTCAGAGTATTCACTCTTAAGTTTCATACCTGACATCTCTATGATTCCAAGTCCTCTCCACTCTGTATCACAGAGTTCCATCACTTCATCCATGAGTTTCTGAGCCGCAGGATTGCCTTCCGGTTTTACCACTCTCGGATAACAATTCTCAAAGAACGGTTCACCCTTCTGAAGATTATCTATTGTAACCGCAAGCGCAGTCATAAGTTCATTTGCCGTAAATCCGGCTACTACTCCGGACACGCCTTCATCTTTTAACTTCTCACAGATTCCTGTTCCTGTTATGGCATTTACATGTCCCGGATAGAGAAATGCATCAGCACTGTTCTTCAGTTTTGCATAAGCGTTCGGCATAGTCTTATTTGCTGTAAGAATTGAAAAGTTCTTAAGTCCCAATCTCTGAGCTTTTTTAACAGCAAGACAAGCAGAAGGCGTAGTTGTCTCAAAACCAACAGCAAGAAAAACCACCTGAAGATCAGGATTCTCCTTAGCCAGTTCAACCGCATCATCAGGTGAATATACAGGTCTTATATCTGCTCCTTCAGCTCTCACTCTTGCCATGTTCATGGTCGTTCCGGGAACCTTGATCAGATCTCCGAAAGTACATATTGTACATTTTCTTTCAAGTGCAAGAAATATAGCTTCATCAATATAGCCAACGGGAGTTACACAGACCGGACATCCGGGGCCGGATATCAGATCAACATCTTCAGGCAGAAGACTTCTTATTCCCAATCGAAATATCTCATGGGTATGAGTTCCGCATACTTCCATGATACGAAGCTTTCGTCCCTTATACCCTGTTATTATCTCTCTGGCATTCTCTATTATCTCACTCATTATATTTATCCTTCATCATTTATGGTTTCTTCTGGTATAGGTGGTTCTTGTATATTTGATCTCGTCTCCACCTGTTTCACCTATTTCAAGTTCAAAATCATCAGCATTAAATTCAGGGAAGAAAACATCACCGTCTTCCACTACCGTCTTAACCTCTGTGATATACATCACATCCACCAAAGGCATCGCTTCTTTGTAAAGACCATATCCTCCGGATATATAAACATTTTTACTCTTATCAGCCATAGCTATAGCTTCCTCAACCGAACCGGCTGTGGAAAGATGTTCGCCTTCATATTTTTTCGTTCTGGACACAACTATGGTATCTCTGTTTGGAAGAGGATGTCCTATCTCTTCATATGACTTTCTTCCCATAACTACGATATTGCCTGTAGTCAGTTCTTTGAACTGCTTCTGTTCGCCTTTGATTCTCCATGGAATCATTCCGTCTTTCCCGATCACGTTATTCTCTGAACGTGCGACGATCAATCCTATCATACTGTTCCTCCGTTATGTAGTATTTACTCTTACCTATCTCGCATGCATCTTCAGAATTCCCATGGTTTCATCTGCATCGTCATCTGTTATCTTGGCGATAGCAACACCGGCATGAACCATAACATAATCGCCCGGTTCAAGATCTTCAAGAAGCTCCGCACTTACGTCTCTCTTAGCACCACCTGCATCAATAACGGCAGTACCATCTTTTACATTAACTACTCTGGCAGCAAGGCCTACACACATAATTATTTCCTCCTAAGAATTAATTACAAATTATCAAATGTCTCTACGTGATTTTTTCTGTTTACTACAATTATTCCGGTAATTATCAATATTAATCCGAATATATA
>JAFZXD010000053.1 GCA_017616955.1 Eubacterium sp.
ATACTCTGTATCTGTCTCAAGATCCGTTATCTTGTTGAAATCATAAAAGGTTTCGTTAAGGATCAGGATCACATCAGGTCGTTCATCAGAGTACCAGGTTGAAAGATCTACTCTGGGGATATCGGCTACAGCATATCCTTCAGGCTCTTTTACGATGTTGAAAAGATTCTGATAGGATTCCAAACTGCAGAGGCCGTATCCGTATACGGGATAAACTTCCCTCCAGGACCATGCGAGAATACTGTCGGGCTTGATCGCTGCGGGAGAGATAAGCGTAAGGTCCACAAATGCAAAGTTTAGTATTACGAAGATAAGTCTTTTCCACAGGGTGTTGAACCACGTTGCGCCTTTGTCCATCTTAAGGAAGAACAATGTGCTGAATACAAATAATGTGATAAAAAACACCGCTGCTATCTTAAATACCGCTATATCCGAAGAGATCTTTATTCCTCCGATGATGTTCATAACTGTTCCGAAGTTCTGTATCTCCTGAAACGTAAGCGGCATGCCGTGCAACATGATAACGTAATGGTTCACAATGCCAAGTACTGCGAAAAATAACATGGTCACTATGCTGCTGATGTATATATTTCCAATAATGAGGTGAATTACCGACCACAAAAATGAGATGATAACAAGATTAAGAAATATCTCCTGTATGTTCATAGATACAGGCACGATTCCTCTTATTTCCGTGACGCTTCCGAATTCCACCGCAAGAAAGCATAAATATATCAATATTACATATGCGGAAAAGGACGCGAATTTCTTCCAGTGTTTCTTTAAAAATCTTCCGAAAGCCCTTATTGCATATTTCGGACGAACGGCGTAACCATTCCGCTTACGGCGGAGTGATGAATTCAGGCGGTCGGAGTGCCCATTCCGCATAAACAGCGTACTTTCTTTATACTGTTTAGGTAACTGTAAACGGTGTAGAGAAAGGAGGCTTAAATGCAGGATTACTCTACCATTATCGGTGTCATAGGCATGAGACTTAACAACATAAGCTATGACATTGTCCAAAAGCGCTACGGGATTGGTTCCAGTACTGTAACGCTCATCATGAAACGTTTTGAGGAATCGGGACTATCTCTCGATGACTTAAAAAGCATGGAACCAAAGAAAGTCCAACAATTGTTCTATCCTACTGAAAATCTGAGGCATAAGGATATTCCTATGCCGGATTTTCAGAAGATCCATCTCAGGCTTCTTAATATGGAGCATCGTGATCTTAGTTTCTTATGGCTTGAATACAAAGCCGAAAATCCTACTGGCTATCAGCTGACTCAGTTCTATAAACTCTATAATGATTATGTCGCTGAGACATATGGTGGCAAAAATATATCCATGGCAGTTGAGCGGGTTCCCGGCGAAAAACTTTACATTGACTGGGTTGGAGACCAGCCGATGCTGATGGTTGACAGAGTCACTGGAGAAGCCAGCAAAGTACATATCTTCACTACAACTCTCGGTTTTTCAAGCATGATTTATGCCGAAATCTTTCCAAATGAAAAGATAGACAGCTTCATAGCGGGTGTAACTCACGCCCTTACATTCTATGGGGCTATCCCTAAATATCTTGTGCCGGATAATCTAAAGACTGCAATTACAAAGCATAACAGGGATGAACTTGTTCTTAATTCTGCATTTTCAGATTTAGAGGATTTTTATGAAGTGATAGTCCTTCCACCCTCAGCAAGAAAACCCAAGGGGAAAGCATCAGTCGAGAGCCACGTAAAATTCCTGGAGACACATTTAGTCGAAAAACTGAAGGAAGATATATACACAGACTATGATTCCATAAACGAAGCCGTAAAGAAGATAGTAAACGAGCTAAATAACCGACCTTTCACGAAGAATGAGTCTCTCCGTAAAACACGCATACAGGCATTTGAAGAGTATGATAAGCCTCGTATGCGTGTCCTTCCTGACAGTACGTATTCCCTTTGTGATTACAGATACATTCTGCGTGTACCGAACAATTATCACATCGAATACGACGGTCACTATTACTCTGTATTGTATACATACTGCGGGAAACCCGCAATACTGAAAGCAACTATGAGTGAAATACGCATCTGTGATGAAAACAACCGTCTCATATGCAGACATATACGTTCTTACAAGGATTTTCCAAGGTATATTACAAAAGATGAACATATGCCTGCTGAACATAAGTATTACAAGGATGTCAACGCTTATGACGGTAACTATTACCGAAGATGGTCCTCTGTGTATGGAGAGGACATGGCAGTAATGATAGACCGAATACTTCGTTCTGCAAAACATGAAGAACAAGCGTACAAAAGTTGTGCAGGTATACTCCATATGTGCAAGGATGCGCCGCGCCATCTGGTGGAAGAAGCAGCGCATAAATGCATTGATTCCAATCTTTGTAAGTACAGTTATTTCAAGCGAGTGTTCCAGATGCTTATGAATGGGAAGAATTCTTCAACAGATGGGAACAGCCTTCCCGAACATCAGAACATAAGAGGGAGGGATAATTATCAATGAAAAAGAAGGCAAAAACCGAACTTACATCAGAAGAAATGGCAATAAGTATGCGGCTTAGGGAAATGAAAATGTCCGGAATGGCAGAAGCTTTTGAACAGCAGATACTGGATCCCAATGCAGATCTTACACCATTTGCAGAAAGGCTGGGAAACCTTGTAAATACAGAATGGCAGATGCGCTATAACAAGAAGCTCAACCGCCTTCTCAAACAGGCTAAGCTAAGATATCCTTCCGCTGACCTTGATGAATCCATATATGAGGCTGACAGGAAACTGGATCACCAGTCAATAGAAAAACTTGCAGGCTGCGAATGGATAGACGAAGGACGAAATCTGCTTATCACTGGTATGACGAGCAGCGGAAAGACTTATCTCAGTAATGCGCTATGTGTATCAGCTATACGAAAACTTAAAACCGTAAGATATATGAAAGCAAGCCGTCTGATGCTGGAGCTTGAACAGGCGCGCATAAAGGATACCTATCTTGAGGTACTTACAAATCTTACGGTTAAGACAGACCTTCTTGCAATAGATGACTTTGGTCTGATGGAACTTGATCTTGATAAGTGCAGGGAT
>JAFZXD010000054.1 GCA_017616955.1 Eubacterium sp.
GAATGCATATGAATGCAACCGAAAAATGTTAATCTTAATTATGTCATTATATATTTATCCCCATAATAAAGCAACCAATGATATTCCAACAGAAAGCACTAACAAAAGCGGTTTACATAAAACCTAACAAAGCTACATACAAAAAAATATAAGAGGCAGGTTCAACCCCGCCTCTTATACTTTGTTCGGAATACTCATCTCTCTCAAAACTAACATACAAACTAACCTAAGCATTCTTTTTCGCACTCTTCTTTCTCCAACCCCTGTATTTTCCACTTTTAACCCTTCCATCTGCAGGACGCTCCGCATCCTCGGGTACAGCCCAAACCCCACCAAATTTCATAGCTCCCGGAATAGTTCCATCTGAGCACATAAGCTGAACCCTTCTTGGTGTAACATTCCATTTTTCTGCTACCTCTTTAATAGTCAAAAATCCTTCCATAATATTAACCTCGCTTCTATAAGATTAAAAAACACCAAATCAGACTATGCGCCTAATTTGGTGTAATATACAAGGTTGCAACTGGCTGCCATAATAACATCTTAGGCCCTAATAGTTTTGCGTCGCAGAGTTTCCTCTGTTTTGCCGAATATTACTTTCTATGACTATATTGTATTCCTATTAACGAATATCGTCAATGAAAAATTACGTTTTTCCGAAAAAATTTTTTTCGTCATATTTATTTGCACTTTTTGCCGCTTACAGCCTCAAAATTGTACTTTACAATTCCGAGATCAACCTTCGTATAAGCGCCTTTTTGAGCAGTTATTATGACATCTTCCCCGTCTAATGTCACAAAGAACTTCTGCTGATTAAGAGCTGTCGGAGCCATCATGGCAGCAACCAGACCATTCTTAAACCAGTTTGGCATTTCCTCCTCTGTAACGTTGCAGAGCTTGTTAACCTTTTTTGACTTATGCTTTACCCCTTCGGTCTCACCGTAGCCAAATGCAATGACACACACGATCTTCTCGTTCTTACTCTTCTCTGCCTTACATTTTCCCTTACCGTAAGAACCGGCAACCCAACATGTGTTGAGCCCCATCTCCTGAGCGGCGATAACCATCTTCTCCCCATAGTATCCGCAGACTTCATCAAGATTTTCCATCTTCTTGTCGCCGACCAAAGCTATGTAATTAACGGCATTCTTAAACTTACCGTAGCGAGCCAGAAATGTATCAAAACATTCAGGATCATCATATATCACCTGTATATTCAGACCACTTTCCTCACTGCACTGCTTTGCAAGCTCCCCTAGCTTTGCACGGATATCATCAGCAACAGGAACATCCTTGTACTGCCTGACGCTATGCCGTCTCTTAATTACCTCTTTCACGTCCATCCTTTCATTCTCCTTTTGCAACACTAATACACTATAAATATCTTCTGCTTACAAATACCACATTTTTAAATATATCATATATCTGTGAATTATAACAACACCTAAAAGATTTTTACAGTTTCCAAAGAATGATCAGAATTTTCTCAAAGGAAGATTGAGAGTAACCTTCGTCCCTTCGCCAACCTTACTTTTTATATCCATATTTCCACCATGGAAATTCATAATTCGATTGGAAAGCGCCAGTCCAAGTCCTGCCCCATGCTCCTTACGGCTTCTGGACTTGTCCACCACATAAAATGCTTCTTTAACTCTTCTGAGTTCACTTTCCGGAATTCCGATCCCGTTATCCGCTATCGCCAGCGCATAGGTATAACTGTCAGGTCTGCTGCCTGTTATCTTCAGTTTCTTGGCACCGGCCTTAAGCGCATTATCAATAACATTTATAATAACCGTCTTAAAGAGATCATAATCAACAAAGATATAATCATCTTCGACGTTGTACTCTATACTTGCTTCACGAGATTCGACCTTCGGTGTAATGGAAAGAATAACATCATCCATCATCTCATTTGTCTGAATCTCTTCCTTCTTCAGTCCCGACTGTTTCAGAGACACAATGTCCATAAGCTTTTCGGACAGAGCCTGGATACGCATACCCTCGTTCATGATCGCCGAAGCAGCTTCTTTTCTCTCCGAATCATCAAGTCGGTTCTGGTAAATGTAATCCGCGTATCCTATTACACTGGTCATAGGTGACTTCGTCTCATGAGCAAATGCCGCTATAAAGTCTTCCTTCTGCTTAACAGCCAGCTCAAGATCATCCACCTTTTCCCGTATCATTTCCGACATATAATTAAACGTCTTCGTCAGATCTCCAAGCTCATCAGACGAGATATTCTTGATCGTAACACCGTAATTTCCCTTTGCGATCTCCTTACTCGCCTCTGACATTACTCTGATAGGTTTAGTCAGATTATTTGAAAAAAGGACCGCAAATATCGTTCCACCGGTCAACACACCCAAAAAAATAACGATATACCACTTACGCTGCTCGTTAATCTGGTTAACAAATGAAGTTATATCGTCAGCAATAACCAAGGTATATACGACATTATTCATCACGAACTTACTATGGCATACAATATAAGTGTTATCACCCACAGTACGCCGTTCCGATACGGACGAATTAATCCTCGGATTCATATACTTAATCTTTGAATCCATTGTTTTATATATCGATCTCCCGTCCACCTCAAAATCAAGAACGGGTCTACCTTTAAGCACAGTTCCCTTGACAACATTTATTAAATCTTCTTCATCAAGCATATGGTCGTTTGAAGCAACTTCAATGTTACCTTTCAATATACTCCTGAACATCCTATAACGTTCAAGGCAGATATCATATTCACGCTTCATAGATTCTTTTTGAAAAAGATCGACCATAAAATATCCGGCGATTAGAAGAGAAGCAACAAGGACAACCATGATTCCTGTATAAAGCTTAGCAAATATCTTCAATTGTGTCTTCCTCTGCAACTTCCATCCTATATCCGATTCGGAAAATTGTCTTGATAACATCTTCATATCCAAGTTTTTGACGCAGCCTCTTAATGTGATTATCAAGAGTTCTTGTATCTCCTAGGTATTCTTCCTGCCAAACGGTTTCATACAGTTGTTCACGACTGAGCGCAACATTCTTATTCAGAATAAGCATGTTAAGAAGTTCATATTCCTTCGGTGCCAGTGCTACCTCTTCGCCTTCTTTCAGTACCTGTCTCGAAGAGCGATTAACAGTTACTCCTTTATAAGAAAATATATCATCATAAGGCATAGTCCTTCTGATCAGAGCCTCAACTCTTGCCACAAGTTCTCCAAGCTGAAATGGCTTGCTGAGATAATCATCCGCACCCATATTCAGACCTCTTATCCTGTCGCTCACCTGATTCATGGCAGACATAATGATAACAGGAGTTCTTGTCGGGCGAATATATTCCAAAAGTTCATACCCACTTACTTTCGGAAGCATCAGATCCAGAAGCACCATATCCCAGTTATTCGAATCAAAAAGCTCCTCGCCTTCTTCACCATCATACGCAAACTTACAGTTATAGCCTTGTCCTGTAAGTGATTTACCGATAAGTTTCGAGATATCCTTATCGTCTTCAATAATCAAAACATTCATAATAAATAATAACCCTTCACAAATTTTATTTTCTCCAAGAGGAGAATTCACATTTAACGATTATTATTTTTACTTATCTGTTTCCCCGATTATTTACTTATTTAGTATTTTACTTAATAATTCCATCTTATTGCAATC
>JAFZXD010000055.1 GCA_017616955.1 Eubacterium sp.
CCTTAAGAGTAGCTGTGTTAACCTTTGCGTATCTTGTGATCTCATTATGATCACTCCAATCACCAGCTTCGTCTCCGTAAACAAGGAACTGATTAGCTATATATCCAACACAGCTTCCTGATTCGATCTTAGTCCATTCCTTACCGATCTCATCAACAAGACAGATGCCACCTCTCTGAAGTGTACCTACTACTTCTGAATCTGTACTGGCTTCTTTTCTTATATTAACTGAATCATCAGCAGCTACTACTGCTCTATCCTGAAACTGAGGATATACCTTAGCATCAGTTTTCTTTGCTTTAGAAGCATCTGATGTTGTAGCCTTTGCTTTCTTATCAGCTTTCTTCTTTGCTTCTTCATTAAAAGCAGCCTGAACGTCTGCCTTTGTAACCTTTCCTGATGTAAGATCGGCTATCGGATCTGATGAAGCTCCGTTCTGAATATACTCGCCTACCTTATCGGCGATTCCCACATTCGATGAGTCATAGTTCTGACCTTTTGCCTGCGCACTAGGAACAAATCCTACTGATGATGCTATGAGTCCTGCAGCAAGTCCTACTACTAAAACTCTCTTTGTCGGTTTATACATTATGTAACCTCCTAAATATATCTTATACACAATATCTTGTGCTTTGTTACAAATCTTTTACATTTGATGCTTGTTTGTTACAATTTTGTTACATCCAATATGATAACACCGAGAATTATTATTGTCAACCACTACTTTACATAATGTTGAAAATCGTCACTTTTCACAGTACAAAATAAATGAGAATACGTAGCGAGATTACTTGTAATCTCAGCACGTATTCTCATTTATTTTGTAAACCTGCGAAAGCAGGTGGCTAAAAACTCACGATTAAGTGCCACTTTAGTGGCAGTAGAGTAGCGTATGTTGACGATTTATCAGCTTGCTGAATAAATCGATACATACGCTGCGGACTTAAGAGTGGGTTTTTAGTTACTGTGAAATCTATTACCGCATTCTCATCGTTTTGTAAACCTGCGAAAGCAGGTGACTAAAAACTCACGATTAAGTGCCACACCAGTGGCAGTAGAGTAGCGTATGTTGACGATTTATCAGCTTGCTGAATAAATCGGTACATACGCTGCGGACTTAAGAATAATAACTAATCCTTCTTATATGTCTCTCATCATTCGAAAATGGTGTATCTATAAATGTATCAACTATCATCTCTGCAAGTCCAGGTCCGACTACTCGAGCTCCCATACACAGGATATTCGCATTATTATGTTCTCTGGTAGCCTTTGCTGAGAATACATCGTGACATAATGCTGCACGGATTCCTTCTACCTTATTGGCTGCCATAGACATTCCGATACCTGTTCCGCATACAAGTATTCCGAGATCGGCTTTCTTTTCAGTAATGATATCTGTAACTGCCTTAGCATATATAGGATAATCACAAGATGCGTCACTATCGCACCCAACATCGCTTACTTCAAATCCTCTGGTCTTAAGATGCTCAATCAGTTCTAGCTTTAAAGCGTAACCACCATGATCAGAACCTATACATATTTTCATTTTGCTCCTCCTTATTATGTAGCTTTTTCCCTCACGTCCCCTCAGGGAACGTTATAATCTTTTTACACCTTCACTACTCTATGTCCGGCTGCTTTAAGCAGTCTGTTCATTATTGCTCCACCAAGCTCATCTCTATAGTAGCTCTCACTGAAAATGTATTCAACCCCTAGAGCATCACATTCTCTGAGTGCGGAATATAATCTGGCAGCAACTGTTTTTCCGTCGCCCTCTTTCCCCAGAAGGATTATATTCTCCGCCTGGTATAGATGTGCATTATCTTCTGTAGTAAGAATTGCTGTTTTTTCCTTCTCGGCAGCTCTTCTGTTTATCTCTCTAACAACATCCTCGGTTACCTTACCAGGTTCATCCTTATCTTCTATTATGGTAAGGATTCCTGCCGGCGCATAATGCGTATACTTCATACCCGGCGCCTTAGGTCTGAGATTGGGATCCGGCTCGATTATCGCCTTATCGATCTCAACTTCTCCGACTATCTCCTCAAGCATTCTTTTTGTTATATAACCCGGTCTTAGTATCGTAGGAATATCCCCCGTCATATCTACTATTGTAGATTCTATTCCAATTCCTACAGGACCTCCGTCTATTATAGCATCAATTCGTCCATTCATGTCTTCAACAACATGTGCTGCAGTTGTTGGTGAAGGACGTCCCGATGTATTTGCCGACGGTGCCGCAATATACACTCCACTTTTTCTGATGAGTTCAGCGGCAGCAGGGTGAGATGGCATACGTATCGCTACAGTATTCAGACCACCTGTTGTCTCCATTGGAACTACATCCTTCTTTTTAAGAATTATAGTAAGCGGTCCGGGCCAGAATGCTTCCATCAGATGTCTTGCTTTATCCGAAATGTCCTCTGCCAGTTCATTTACCGACTCTACATCTGCTATATGAACGATCAATGGGTTATCCGAAGGTCTGCCTTTTGCCGCATATATCTTCTTCGATGCCTCCGGTCTCAGCGCATCACCGCCCAGTCCATATACTGTCTCTGTCGGAAATGCAACAAGCCCACCGTTTTTTAATATATCTGCTGCAATCTCTATACTTTGAGTGCAGTCATCTAAAAGCTTCGTTTCCATACCATCAGTCACCACTTGTAGTACCTTTCAACACTTTATCAAGCATATAATCATGGGCTTCTCTCTCAGCCGAGTCACCCAGAACAGGCAGATCGTAACTGCCGTACTTTCTCTCCAGAGTTGTCAGAAGAATATGATCAGCAAATTCAGGATTCTTTGGAAGAAGAGCTCCATGGCTGTAAGAACCATATACATTCTTATATCTGACTCCCTCAGTCTTATCCTCTCCGTTATTGCCGAATCCTCGGATTACCGTTCCCAAAGGATTTACTCCTTCACCAAGATAGGTCTTACCACTGTGATTCTCAAAACCGACTATATCGCTCCCGCCGGATTCTTTACCACATCGGAACACGTAATTATCGATCATTCTCTCATCACTTCCAATAGTGTGAAAATCTATCGCACCCAGGAATTCCAACTTCTCTTTATTCTTAGTTTCATAATAGTGCCCCATCATCTGATAGCCGCCACATATACAGAGAAATGTTTTTCCATCCTCTATGGCCGCTTTCATATTACGACCCTTTGCAGCCTTAAGGTCATTTAAGAGCACTTCCTGCTCAAAGTCCTGACCGCCACCAATAAAAAACAGATCATACTTTGTGAGGTCATCAACATCTCCGATCTTAACCTCAGTCAAACTACAGTCTATTCCTCGCCATTCCAGACGCTACATCAAACAGAGGATATTTCCCCTGTCTCCGTAAAGATTAAGAACCTCCGGATACATATGACATATATTAAGCTTCACTTCTGACATAATAATCCATTACCTCTGATCTTTCCAGAATGCTTTCTTTCCCGTTGCCACACCGAGTGCAGCTCTCAACTCCATCATAGCCGTATAGTTTGGAAGTGCAAATACAGGTCTTTTTGACTCCGTCATCTTCTTGATAAGCTTGCGGCTGTTTTCTATAATATACAACCTCTCTTCCGAAACTCCGGCATACTTAAATCTTACTTTCATGTCCTTAGCTCTTGTTCCGGACATATATATCTCCTTACAATAAGGATCCTTAGCTATCTTCTCAAAATCAGCATCCCATATCCATGATACATCATGACTGTCGGCAGTTCGGTCATTTAGACATAAGACTACCGTATAATCTTCTCCGAGACTTGACAGATATGTTATCGCCTGATTGCAGCCTGCCGGATTCTTTACAAGAATCATCTGAATATTAGTACCCCTGTATTTGAAGTTCTCCATTCTTCCAAAACTTGAATTAATCTTGGCAAGAGACCTCTGTACTATCTCTTTATTCCATCCCGCAGCGGCAAATGCCCCCACAGCGGCTATTGCATTGTATATATTATAGAATGCCGGAAGACCTATCTCAAGCTGAGCAGACAATCTTTCGGAATCCTCTAAATTCTTCTTTTCTTTACCATGTGGAACATACTCTATAGTTATATTGCTTCCCTTTGATGTCAGGCTGTTGATAGCCGTAACCTCCAGGTCAGGCTTAACTCTTTTGTATCCACACTTTGGGCAGACAAATCCACCCAGATGAGCATATATATGATAATCATACTTATACTCGGTACCACACTTAATGCAGTACTTTGCATCTGAAAGTGTTTCTTCTTCATTATCCGGAAGAACGTCTCCGATACCATAAAAATAAACCGGATTGGAAACTTC
>JAFZXD010000056.1 GCA_017616955.1 Eubacterium sp.
ATATCTTCCAGCTTGGAGGAAACTTCCCTGAGTACATAGATAAGATTCAGTATATGAATGAATATATTGATAAAGGTATAGTGGATACATCAGGAATACCTGAAGCATATCTCAAGATAACACAGGATACTGAAGGAAATCAGATTGGGCTTTCAAATGGTTTAAATACATATGGTATAGCTTATGATGTAGATATGTTCAAAGAGGCAGGACTTCCTCTTCCTACAGAGAACTGGACATGGGAAGACTTTGAAAATGCAGCACTCACTATTTCAGAAAAGACAGGTCATTTTGGATCATCCGGATTTACATCAAGTGAGTTTATATCAGGATGCTCTACATATATAGGACAGCAGGGAAAAGTGGGAGAATATTCATTCTTTAATCTTGACCTCACAGGTATGGGATTTACCGATCCACAGATGCTTACTCCTTATATAAAGATGAGAGCTAATCTGATCAATAAGGGAGCATCACCTGATGCAGGAGCTGAGATGGAGATTACAAATATAGAGAATGACTTCCTTGTAACCGGCGAAGCAGGTATGACATGGGTAGCTATTAACCAGTTCCCAACAATATATGATATCTGTGCAGAAGAAGGACGTACTCTTGCACTCGCTACTGTACCTAGAGTAAAGGCTGACGGCCCTGCAGGAACAGTAATTCAGTCATCTCAGATGCTTTGTGTATCGAAGGATAGTAAGTATCAGGAAGAGGCAGCGAAGTTTATAAGCTGGTTCCAGAATAGTACAGAATGTAATAATGTCCTTAAAGGTGAAAGAGGTGTTCCTATAAATGATTCTGTACGTGAGGCACTTGAAGCAGAGGCAACTGATGGACAGAAGATTATGTATAATTATGTAAGTCTTGTAGGTACATTTGAGACACCGGAAAAGATGAACGTTTTAAGTCCGGCAGGTCAGGATGAGGTTGTAGACAATTACAGAAATTATATTCAGCAGGTAGTATCGGGAGAAATTACAGCTGAAGAGGCGGCAAATAAGACATATTCAGATGCTGAAGGCCTTTTTAAATAATTATAAAAGTAAATAAAGCAATCAGGATTACAGGTACACTTTTGCATTAGATTGTGTACCTGAGATCTTGAAAAAGCTCTGTAAAAAGAAGTTAAGTAATATGAGGAGAGATGGCTATTATGTCAAATAGGACAGGACGTACGTCCGGTTTTTCGAGATTTTTAAATAATAATCAAGTGGCTGGAAATATCTTTGCATTTCCGTTCATCTTTGGTTTTATATGCTTTTCGCTTGTTCCGATCATAACATCGTTTTACTATTCATTTACGGATTATTCGATGGGAAGTAAAACTGCTGTATTTATTGGATGGAATAATTATGCGGAACTTTTTAAAGATGATATCTTTATGAAGTCATTAAAGATAACACTGTTTTATGTTGCTTTATCAGTGCCGCTTAAGCTTGCATTTGCACTCTTGGTTGCATTTGTACTTACGCGAAATAACAGAATGGCTTCATTATACAGATCATTATACTATGTGCCATCTCTTGTGGGAGGCAGCGTGGCGGTTTCTCTTGTTTGGAAGCAGCTTTTTGCAAGAAAGGGATTGATAAATTCTGTTCTGGCAAACTTTGGATTTAAAGCTATAAATTGGTTTGGAAATGAGAAACTGGCCATATATCCGCTAATACTTATGACTGTATGGCAGTTTGGTTCATCTATGATCATATTTGCTGCAGGTTTAAAAGAGATTCCGGGTACATATTATGAAGCTGCTAAGATAGATGGGGCAGGTGGATGGCAGATGTTTAAGAGTATTACACTGCCATGTTTGTCACCGATTATTCTTTACAATCTGGTTATGCAGACAATTCAGGCATTTATGTCATTTACTCAGGCATTTATCATTACAGCCGGTGGACCTAATAATGGAACATTAATGTATGCTCTTAATGTATACAACCAGGCATTTAAGTATAATCACATGGGATATGCCTGTGCTATGAGCTGGTTAATGCTTGTGGTAATGAGTGTCATTACTTTTATTATATTCAAAACATCGAAGTTCTGGGTATTCAGCGAAGGGGGTGACAAATAATGCAAAACGAAAGATTTAAAAGGATAACAACAAAGAAGTGTCTATATAACGTTCTTGTAATTGCATTTGGATTTATTATGATATATCCTGTTTTATGGATGATGTCAGGCTCCTTTAAGGATAATAGTGAGATATTAAGAGGTACACTCAGTCTGATTCCCAAGAATGTCAAGATTAGTAACTATGTTACCGGGTGGAAAGGCTTTAGTGGTATTTCCTTTGCTCGATTCTTTCTGAATTCATTTGTCATAACCGGTATAGCTACATTTGGAACTGTAATCAGTTCAGCGCTTGTAGCATATGCTTTGGCCAGAATTAAATTCGTCGGAAGAAAGTTCTGGTTTACATGTATGCTGGTAACAATGATGCTTCCAAGTCAGGTTATAATGATTCCTTCGTTTCTTATATGGTATAAAGTTGGGCTCGCAAACAGTTACGTGCCACTGATACTTCCGTATTTCTGCGGTCAGGCATTTTTCATATATCAGATGATGCAGTTTATGAAGGGTATTCCGAGAGAACTTGATGAGGCCGCAACTATTGATGGATGCAGCAAATATAAGATATTTACAAGGATTATCTTACCTCTTCTGAAGCCATCCATAGTTACTACTGTTATCATTCAGTTTTATTGGAAATGGGACGATTATATGGGACCGCTTCTCTACCTGAATAAGCCGGAATCATATACAGCATCATTGGCTATAAAAATGTTCGCGGATTCTTCATCCAAAACAGATTATGGTGCGATGTTTGCTATGTCGACTATATCACTTATTCCGGTGTTGGTAATATTCTTGATATTCAATAAACACCTGGTAGAAGGTATTGGTTCGAGTGGATTAAAGAGTTAATAAAGAAAAAGGTATAGATTATGATAAAAAATCCTATTTTAAAGGGTTTCTGCCCGGATCCCAGTATTATATGGGCGTATGACAGATATTATATTGCAACGTCTACTTTTGAATGGTGGCCGGGAGTCAGATTATTTGAATCAAAAGATTTGAAGAATTGGAGTCAGATTAAGTCGCCGCTTAGACGAAGAAGCCAGCTTGATCTTACAGGAGACCCGCCGTCAGGAGGTGTGTGGGCGCCGTGTTTATCTTTTGATGGTGACCGGTTTTATCTGGTCTATACTGATGTGAAGACCAAAAAAGGAAGATTTTATAATACAAATAATTATATTGTATGGACCGATGACATATATGGAGAGTGGTCAGAACCTGTATATTTAAATAGTATAGGTTTTGATCCGTCTCTTTTCCATGATACAGATGGAAAAAAATATCTCGTGAATATGATAAATGGATTTAAGGGGATTACCGTACAGGAATTCGATGCCGATACTATGATGCTTTGTGGGGAGAGAGTATGTGTATATAAAGGTTCGGGAATCGGATGTCTGGAGGGACCGCATATTTATCATATAGGAGAATGGTACTACCTGATCGCTGCAGAAGGTGGAACAGGATATGATCACTGTGTAACTATGGCCAGAGCTGATAATATATATGGGCCATATGAAACATGTCCGGATAATCCGATACTGACTTCTGACAGGGATGGATTATTACAGAAATGCGGTCATGCAGATATAGTTGAGACACCCGATCATGAATGGTATATGGTTCACCTATGTTCAAGACCGGTAAAGAAAACTACCGGAAGTGTTTTGGGAAGAGAAACAGCGATTCAGGCTATGGAACTTGGGCCTGACGGGTGGTTCAAAACTAAGCATGGCAGTAGATATGGCCTGGAAAGCACAGAAGAACCTGCAGCATATTCTAAAAACGATGAAACAGAAGTGGGCAGATACTGCTTTAAAGATGATTTTTCAGATGGTTCCATTAAGGAGGAGTATTCATCGCTTCGCTGGGACTATAATGAGTTCTCATATATAGATACATCAGAGAAGAAGATGCATATAAGAGGATATGAATCTCTGAATTCACTACATCATGTTGCATTGCTTGCTACAAGACAGCAAAGTATAAAATGTGCTGCGGAAACGAAGATGAGTTTTTCTCCTTATAGTTATCAACAGATGGCCGGGATAACTTATATGTATGATAATCTGAATTTTTATATATTCGGAAAAACGCTTACGGAAGAAGGCGATTCGGTTCTTGTATTATTAAAAAGCGATAAAGGAGACATTACAGATATGATGTCTCCTATAGCTATAAATGAAGGGGATATTAAACTAAGAATCGAAACAGACGGTATAAATATTCGATTCAGTTATGCGCTGGGTGAAGAGTGGACTGAGATTAAAGAGACGGGCAGTACGGATATACTCACAGATGAATACTGCAGGGGATTTACCGGTGCTCATTTTGGAATGTATGTTCATGATATGATTGAAAATAAGGCTGTTGCAAAGTATGACTATTGGAGTGTTGAGGAAGGTTTATAGTGAATAAAGAGGTTAAGGTAGTATTTGATACGAGTGATGACTCCCTTAAGCGCCTGTATGATGATGCAGAAAGAAAGTGCTTACTGAATATAAAAGATTTTTCCGGAAGAAAAGTCCTGGTTGAAGGGGGAGGATACGAAAAGATTTGGCTGGAAACTCAACCTATGGGCGGAGAAATGTATGCCAAACGAAACCTGGAAATAGGTCTTAATAACCAGCTTTTATTTATGGAATATGCAAGGGAAGACGGAAGAATACCCGGTTCTATAGCATATGAAGATGGGAAGATAATTCCACAGTTTAATAAGTTTCAGGGATTCTGTTTTCCTCAGCCTGCGCTGAATATGTATTATTTGGCTGAGCCCGGAATAGATTATCTGGATATGTTATATACGACTCTTGAGAGATTCGATGAATATCTTTGGAGAGTAAGAGACAGTGATCATGATGGATGTTTGGAATCCTGGTGTAAGTATGATACCGGTGAGGACAATGCTGTGAGGTATATGGATGCTCCCGATGGCTGGGAGGAAGAATACCCGCCGCAAGATTGCCGGATAGTGCCTATGGCTTCGCTGGATGTAATGAGTTATTCATATACAGCAAGAGAAACACTTATGGAAATAAGTCAGATACTGGGAAAGCAGAATCTGGCGGAAATGTGGAAATTAAAATCTAAACATGTAAGCAATAAGATTCGAGAATACCTATGGAATGAAGACAAAGGTACTTGTTTTGACAGAGATAAGAATCATTTTGAGATTCCTATACTATATCATAATACTTTGAGAGCTATGTATTGGCATAGTATAGATCAGGATATGGCAGATGCTTTTGTAAAAAGACACTTGCTTAATCCTGATGAGTTTTGGACAGAGATGCCGCTTCCTTCCGTGGCGGTAAATGATTCTGCTTTCAGGAATATATCTACAAATAACTGGAGCGGTCAAAGCGAATCGTTAACATATCAGAGGGCTATAAGAGCTTTGGAAAACTATGGATATGATAGTTTAATCCCGAAACTGGGGAGACGTTTTATAGATGCGCTGAAAAAAGAATGCAGATTTGTTCAGCAGTTTGATCCGTTTACCGGAGAGATATCCAGGGTTTCGCTAGATGGAGAAATGGATGCTTATGGTCCGGCTATACTTTCTACTTTAGAATATATATCCAGAATATATGGAGTTCACAGAGAGAAGAACTATATATACTGGGGCTGTACAACCGGCAGTGAGAGTATATACGAACAGCATATAGGAGAACACATATATAGTGTTGAAAATACGTACAGTGGAGCTAGTGCGAAGATAGACGGAAGAGAGATCTTTGAAACCAAAGCAGATGTAAAAATTGTCACAGATCTATCCGGAAATATAGTAAATGTAGTGGATCTATAAAAAGAAACGAGATTGCCTGTAAACAATCTCGTTTCTTTTTTATGTATTTTGGTTTGAAGGCTTTTATATAGTATCTACCGGAAAACCAAAGTAGTTAACGGAGTTATTATAGCTTATATTTTTAACAATATCTCCCAGAATCTCATAGTCTTCAGGATACTCTCCATTTTCAACAAGTTCACCAAACATGTTACATAGTATACGGCGGAAATACTCGTGTCTTGTATATGAAAGAAATGATCTGGAATCGGTAAGCATACCTACAAATCCGGAGAGATTTCCGAGACATGCAAGAGTACGAAGCTGGTCCTGCATACCCGGTTTATGATCATTGAACCACCATGCGCTTCCCTGCTGGATTTTTGATATAGCGGATGAATCCTGGAAACAACCGAGTATAGTACCTATATATGAATTATCTATAGGGTTCAGACTATAAAGGATTGTTTTTGGAAGTATATGTTTTTCTTCAAGGGCATTCAGGAAATCAGCCAATTCGCTTGAAGGAGTATAGTTATTGATGCAGTCATAACCTGTATCCGGACCTAATTTCTCGAAAGCCGGTTTGTTGTTATCTCTTTTACATCCGTAATGAAGCTGCATTACCCAGTTTTTCTCATTGTAGTATTTTGCCATAGCCTGCATAAATGCATATTTAAACTTGAGTTCCTCTTCCCGGGATATGGCATTTCCATTCATACGTGATATGAAAATGTCTTCTATCTCCGATATTTCGGCCGGAGCGTACATTACATATTCCAGAGCGTGATCTGATACAAGGCATCCGTTTTCTTCAAAGAAGTCCATTCGGATCTTTAAGGCTTCTAACAGATCCTTATAAGTTTGGATCTTGATATTGCTGACATCTGACAGTTTCTGTATATAATCCTTGTAGTCTGGCTTTTCTATATTCATAGCCTTGTCGGGACGCCATGCAGGAAGTACTTTTACATCGAAAGAGTTGTCTTCTTTAATGGTTCTATGATATTCCAAAGAGTCTATAGGGTCATCAGTTGTACAGATAAGTGTCACGTTGGATTTAGTGATTATATCACGTGCCCCTATATCAGATCTGTTAAGTATTTCGTTGCATACTTCCCAGGCTTCTTCAGATGTTTTTAAACTTAGTGGTTTATAGAAGTTAAAATATCGTTGAAGTTCCAAATGGCTCCAATGATATAGTGGATTGCCTATTGCTTTTGAGAGACATTCTGCCCATTTGAAGAATTTCTCTTTATCACTTGAGTCTCCGGTTATATATTTTTCGTCGACTCCGCAGGATCTCATAAAGCGCCATTTGTAATGGTCTCCGCCTAACCATATCTCCGTAATATTTTTAAAATGTTTGTTTTCGGCTATTTCCTTGGGGTTGATATGACAATGATAATCTATCACAGGTACATTTTCAGCATATTCATGAAAAAGCTTTGAAGCTACGTTGTTTGTGAGGATAAAGTCATTATCCATAAATTTTTTCATCAGATTATTCCTCTCTGTCGTTTGATTTGTTTATGGTTGTTTTTCTGTGAACCAGTTCACCTCGGAATACGGTCTGTTGAGCCATAGACTGACCGGAGAGTGTACCTATACAGATTCTGACCAGGTTCTGGCATAATACTTCCAGGTGGTTATCTACGGAAGATAATTCCGGTTCGCAGCAGTTTGTAAGTACGGAATTGTTATAACCTATTATAGATAGATCTTCCGGAATCTTGATTCCGTTTCGGATGGCATACTTTATAGCACCCACTGCAAGAAAATCATCAGATGCAAGTACAGCGTCAAAATGAAGCCCTTTTTCAGCAAGCCCACTTATAAAATTGTAGACTCCCTCTATATCCTGTGAAGAACCGTTAAAGTAATGAATATACCTCTCGTCACAGTTCATTTTTCTTAATTCAAAGGCTGATCTGTAGCCGGATTTCTTTTTCTCGGCAGAATACGAATATGAGTTGAAAAGATAAAGAATATCTTTTCGCCCATTGTCCAGGAGATTCAGAGTTGCTTCCTGCATAGCTGCAGAATCGTCACAGAGAATAGAGTAGATCCCTTTATGTTCAAGAGAAGCGTTAAGAAGCATGATTGGAATTGAATCAGAAGCATCATATATGTATTTGTTCTTCTTATTATCCTTATCTATAAAAGTTGATCCGACAAGAATTATACAGTCAACATGCTGTGACAGAAGAGATGACAATGCTTCTTTTTGGCTGTCTCTGTTATAACCGGTACATGTCAGTATACAATGGTAGCCTTCCTCGCGAAGATTTCGTTCTATATAATATACAGCCTTTGCCAGGTACATATCCGATGAATCAGCACACATGATCCCGATAGAATTCATAGTGTTAAGACCGAGCCCTCTGGCAAATGCATTAGGAGTATATCCCTGACTTGCCATAATGCTGAGTACCTTATCACGTGTGGCAGGCTTTACATTGTCAAAACCGTTTATAACTCGAGAAACGGTCGCAGTTGATACTCCGGCAAGTTTTGATATGTCATATATATTCATGGGATCCTCCTGTATTTATAACATTATGTAACTACTTACACAATATTAGCGTATTTTGTGAAAAATTACAAGTATAAATGGTTTGAAAAATGTTGACTAACAGCTTGATTAGATGTAAAATCGAAAATGTAAGTGCTTACATGAAATGGGCATTTATGGATTTCTTTAATAAGGGGATGTAGAGGATAAACTATGAAGAATATAAATAGGGTTTTAAAAGAATCGAGTGTTAAAAACGGAGAGGTAAAAATACTTCAATTTGGTGAAGGGAATTTTTTAAGAGGATTCGTGGATGAGATGATAGATGAGGCAAATGAGCGTGGCTTTATGGATGCAGAGGTAATCATCGTAAAGCCCAGAAATGGCTCTTTGCCACCTCATTTCAAAACACAGAATAATCGATATACGACCTCTCTTAGAGGAAAAGAAGAGGTGCGTAACAGAATAGTTAGTTGTGTTTCAAAAGTGTACTCGTGTTACGAGGACTATGACAGTTTTATGAAACTGTCTTGTGCCAGCTCTTTAAAGTTCGTTGTTTCAAATACAACCGAAGCCGGGATAGTTTATGACTTTGAAGATAGATATGAACTAGAACCTCCTGCAAGCTTTCCCGGCAAGCTTGCTAAATTCTTATATGAAAGATATAAGGCATTTGAAGGCGACAGAGATAAGGGAGTTATTATCCTTCCTGTGGAACTTATAGATGATAATGGTAAAGAATTAAAAAAATGTATAGAACTGCTTGCCGGAAAATGGAATCTTAAAGAAGACTTTCTGGCATGGCTGGATGAGTCATGTGTCTTCTGTAACACTCTGGTAGACCGAATCATATCCGGTTATCCGAGAGATGAAGCTGAAAAACTGTGGGAGGAATGGGGCTATAAAGATGAGCTTATAGTAACCGGGGAACCATTTGGACTATGGGTTATAGAGTCCGAAAAAGACATAAGCAAAGAACTTCCGTTGGATAAAGCAGGGCTTCCTGTTATTTATACAGACAATCTAAAACCGTATAAAAAAAGAAAAGTGCGAATATTAAACGGTGCGCATACATCATTTGTTCCGGCAGCTTATCTGATGGGATACGATTATGTTCTGGAAGCGGTATCTGATGATGTTATAGAACAGTTTATAGTCGAATTGCTTGAACAGGAAGTGATGCCGACACTTGAGATGGATAAAGGAGAATTAAAAGAATTTGCAGCTTCTGTGCTGACAAGATTCAAAAATCCATATATAAAACACGAATTATCGGCTATTGCTCTTAATAGTATATCTAAGTGGAAGACCAGATGTCTGCCAACTATGCAGGATTATATCAACATATATGGATTACTTCCGATACGTCTGATCTTCTCACTGGCTGCGTTGCTTGTATATTATCGGGGAAGCAGGGACAATCAGGGTAGATTTATCGGATCTAGAGATTATAGGGACTGTAACGGTATAAAAGATGCCTATGAGATAAGAGATGACGAATCGGTGATTGAAATATTTGAGAAAACTGAAGGGCTGGATATAGAAGAATATGCCAAAACTATTCTTTCGGAAGAAAGATTATGGGGAGTGAATCTGGATGACATTATAGGAGTAAGAGATTGTGTTGTTGAGATGATGTATATGATCACTGAAGATCCCAAAGCTGCGATGAAAAGAATTATATCTAAATGACAGATAAGTCATCATTTCATGAAGGAGGGGACATGAAAGCTCTTAAGATTAATACGGAAGATAATGTGGCTGTTTTGTTAAGTGATGTGCGAAAAGGAGAGATCATAGAGCTTCCCGGCGGTGATGCTATAGAGACCATCGAGGATATAAGCAGAGGACATAAGGTATCACTGACCGAGATAAAAGTGGGAGAACCTATAATAAAGTATGGAAATGTGATAGGCAGTGCAACACAGGATATACATTCCGGATCGTGGGTACACACACATAATGTGAGAACCGGATTAAGTGGAATTATCGAATATACATATGAGCCGGATGTGTCG
>JAFZXD010000057.1 GCA_017616955.1 Eubacterium sp.
GGTGGAGTATAACAGCAGAGACCAGCTTTTGAAAATAGACGGCTATCCTTATGATGAAGAGGATATCGACTTTGTTGCACAATCTTTTGAAGGATTATGGTTTGCATTCCCGACTCCGTTTGAGAAAGGTGATGTTGTATGGATTCCTAAAAAGGAGGCTTGGATTCAGTGGGAATGCGACGGCGGATTTGTGCTGGATGATCTATCTGCTTGGGATGGGCATATGCATGCAGCAGAAAACGGAGATAATAGCGACATGAATGGATATGGGTTCTTTGTTAACGAAAACGGAACGGTATACCATGAAGCGATGTTTAATTATATGGATCTGGAGTTTTATAAAGGACCGTATAAAATGAATGAACGGATACTTCCAGCGTTAAGTAAGTTTATCAAAGGAGAAATTCCGGTTGATATGCTTATGTGTGCATATCGGAAGGTGCTATTGGATTTAGCGGCAGATGATATAATGCTGAAGGGCTGGTATGATCATTATGACATAAAAGGAATGGGTCTATTGGACTATTAACATATCGCCTAGCATTTTGTATAGTTGTAATCATATTAGTGGACAAATCGTATGAGGCGCCCTCTTGCCTATATATTCTTATTATGGAATATAAAGACAAGGGGGTGTTTTCATGTCCAAAAAGACAGTTGTTGAAACTATAGTCATTATATTGACGGCAATAATATCTGTTGCCAAGCTGGTATTTGACGAGCCGGATAAATTGGAAGTCAAAGATGATGACGACGAAAATTTTAGTATTTTGTAGGGAGGAAAACTATGGCAGCAAATGTTGAAACAATGTTTTATGTTAGGCACAAGCCCTGGCATGGGCTTGGCACAGAGGTTAAGACAGCTCCGACTTCGGAAGATGCTTTGGTATATGCAGGGCTGGACTGGACTGTTCTTCAGAAAAATGTTTATAGTGAGGATGGGCATCTGATTCCAGGCTACAAGGCAAACATTAGGAATACCGATAGGGCATCACTTGGGATTGTTTCTGATAAGTACAAGGTAGTTCAGAACAAGGAGGCATTTCAGTTTACGGATGACTTATTGGGAGCTGGCGTGAGGTATGAAACTGCAGGATCACTGCAAGGTGGCCGTAAGGTATGGATGCTTGCAAAAATGCCACAGAGGTATATTATTTCAGGTGATGAGATTGCACCGTATATGGTAGTGATGAACTCTCATGATGGCAGTTCAGGTATTAAAGTCGCTATGACTCCGGTGCGGGTGGTTTGCCAGAATACTTTAAACCTAGCACTTAGGAATGCAAAGCGTACATGGACTACGAAGCATACGGAGAATGTTATGAGCAGGGTGCATGAGGCTAAGGAAACGCTTCAGTTAGCCGAATCATATATGGGCGAGCTGGGAAGGAGCATTGATAGGCTTTCTAGGATAAATCTGACAGATAAAAAGGTAATGGAGTTTATGGAATCTTTCTTCCCGACGACACCGGAATTGACCGCTATCCAGAGGAAGAACAATAAGCAGATGCTTGAAGATATGAAGAGGAGATACTGGGATGCACCTGATCTCAATAATATAGGAAGGAATGGTTATCGTTTTATCAATGCAGTAAGCGATTTTGCCACTCATGCCGAACCAATCCGCAAGACCAAGAATTATAATGAAAATCTGTTTTTAAGAACAATAGAGGGAGAGCCGATGATTGATGCGGCATATAAGATGGTTTTAGCAGCGGCATGATGGAATTTATATAGGAGAGTGCGTGGGCAGTTAAGCTCATGCGTTCTCCATTTTAATTTGCACAGATACAGAAAGGAAAAGATATGGCAGCAAAAGTTATTGTATCTACGGAAAATATGGAATATGCCGATTGGCTGGCATACAGAAGACAAGGTATTGGTGGCTCAGATGCGTCAATAGTGTGTGGTCTTAGCCGATATAGATCTCCGGTAGAATTATGGATGGATAAAACCGGTCAGATGATATCTGAAGAAGCAGGCGAACCGGCATATTGGGGAACTCAGCTTGAAGGAATAGTGAGGACAGAATTTTCTAAAAGAACCGGTGTTGATGTTAGAATGGTGAAGCAGCTCCTTCAAAATGAGGATTATCCTTTTATGCAGGCGAACCTTGATGGTGTATGCGAACATCCCGATTATGAAACCTGCATCTTTGAGGCAAAAACAGCATCTGCGTATAAGGCTGATGAATGGGAAGATTCAATCCCCGATGAGTATCAGCTTCAGATCCAGCATTATATGGCAGTAACCGGATATAAAGGTGCATACATTGCAGTCCTGATAGGTGGAAACACTTTCAAGTGGAAATTCGTAGAGCGGGATGAAGAGATAATAGCGATGATTATTGAGCTGGAAACCAAATTCTGGGAGCATGTTCAGGATGGAACGCCTCCTGTGATAGATGGTTCGGATGCAACAGCTAAATATCTTTCGGAAAAGTTCAAGAATGGTATTGCGGATTCAGAGATAGTATTACCGGAATCGGCGGGATTGATTTTGCAAGAGTATGAGGATGCTTGTACTAAGTTAGAAGATATTAAGGAACAGAAGCAAAAAGCGGAAAATATGCTTAAGGAGATGATGGGCGATAATGAAATAGGCAAGGTAGGTGGTCGGATCATTACCTGGAAGAGTATCTCGCAGGAGAGGCTTGAC
>JAFZXD010000058.1 GCA_017616955.1 Eubacterium sp.
CTTCTGTTTGTGTTCGTGAAGAATGTTGTTGTGGTCGGAAAGAACAGATATTTTCTCGAACAACGAAGATATCACGAGACAGGTCCGGGAGAACTTCTTTTCCCATACAAGAATAAACGTCTTAAGAATATTGCATTTATAATGTTCCTAAAGTATATCTTCCAGGTGTTATGGAATATTACGATAGTCGGAGGATTCATTAAACGATATGAATATCTTCTAATCCCTTACATAGTTGCTGAAAATCCGGAGGTGAATCCGAAGGATGCATTCGAGATATCGAAGAAGCTGATGTATGGAGATAAGTGGAAGGCATTTGTAGTAGAATGCTCACTTCTGCCTTGGTATATACTTTCATACCTTACCTATAATATGTCGGCGCTGTTCTTTTCAGATGCGTACATAGAGTGTATAAGAGCTGAGATGTATATGCGTATCAGGGACGAAAAGAAAGACAGTCTTGAACTCAGACTCAGAAAATGGCTGAATGACGATCTGCTTGCTATAGATCATGTCGAGGAGGGTGAACATCCGTCAGGACGAGAAGTTCTGGATATTCCGACACTTGATATACATACTTTAAAATATAACTATATGAGGAAGTACTCATTCCTTTCACTGGTGCAGCTTTTCTTTACATATTCGCTTGTGGGCTGGCTTTGGGAGATGGCGCTTTATATTGCAGCGACCGGTATGATCGTGAATCGTGGTACCATGCATGGACCTTGGCTTCCGATATATGGTTGTGGCGGACTATTGATAATTTTGCTTCTGAAACCACTCAGAGAAAAGCCTCCGCTTCTTTTTGCAGGCACTGTTGTGGTATGCGGAACAGTGGAATACCTCACGTCGTGGGTTCTTGAAAAATTGTTCAATGCCAAATGGTGGGATTATACGGGATATTTCCTGAATGTTAACGGCAGGATATGTTTCGAGGGACTCCTCGTATTTGGAATGGCGGGATTTGCATTTACATATATACTCTCGCCAATGATTGATGATTTTTATTCTAAGATAAATAAAGATAAAAGACGGATAGCTTGTGCGATTCTTATCGCGCTGTTTGTGATGGATCTTATATGGTCTGCGTTATCACCGAATGTTGGAGCGGGAATCACCGACAAGCTGGTTCAACTCTTTAGATTGTTTTACATCTAAAGACTGATCGGTATACTAGCCGGCCAGTAGATTTACGATAAGGTTTTCAGCTGAATTAACATCGATGAGCTTTCCTGTTTTTACAGAAAGATCGGCTTCCTGGCATCTGTCCAGAGCTGTTGCGAGATCCTTGACGGAGTATCGGCTGCAGATTGATATATACTTTCTTGCGGCAAACTCAGGTGTTTTAAGGAATGACGCAATCTCAGAAGGACTCTTCTTTTCAGAGAGAAGCTGTCCTACCTGAAGAAGCTGATTATACTGCCTGCTGATCAGGTATATAACAGACATAGGGGATGTCTTAAGAATACATAAGTCGTTGTATAGGGACAGTGCTTTGGCGCTGTCCTTTTTTGATATAGCTTCGCACATATCAAATATCTTATCCTCGACGGGATTTACGCATACTTCGCTTACATCTTCGTCGGTTATCTCACCGCGTTCCATACAATAGTCATGGAGCTTAGATGCTTCGTTTCTTAAAGTATTCATGTCACTTCCGGCAGCTGTGATGAGCCTATCCGGAACAGTAACTTTAACCTTAAGACCGCCTTCGGAAAGAATTCCGGATAACCATTTGGTAAGAGTGGATATATCCGGCGTGGCAAATTCAAGACATGATGCCTTCTCGTTTTTGTTTAGAGAGGTATATAGTTTCTTTCTCTTGTCGACCTTTTTCTCACAAAATATGAGTATATTTTCTTCACCCATCTGATCTATTGATTCAAGGAGTGAATCATCAGATTTATCGAATATACCGCTGTCTTCAACAAGAACAACTCTGTATTCGGCAAGGAATGGCATAGTAACGATATCGCCTGCAACCGAATTGAGATTATATGAATCAGCTGTATATGAGGTGAAGTTCATGGTATCGCCATCGTTTACAAGAGCTGATACAAGCATATCTCTGTATTGATTTACAAGATAAGTTTCCTCACCAAAAAGAAGGTATACTTTAGAAAAAGTACGCCCCTCGATATGTTCTTTTATAGTCTTCATCGATTGTGAAGTTGGATTTGCTTTTGCTTTTTTCTGATAAGTTGCCATACGAGCATTATAAACCGATTGATACCCCGGGGCAAGGGGGAATGCAGACTTATTCTGCTTTTTTTGTATAGGCACGAACGTAATCTACGTAGAAATGAGCAGGTTCCATATCACTTTTTATTTCTCCGCCATATGTTCCAAACTCAGCGGATAGGATCATATAGCATGGTACTTCACATATTCCTTCTGTATCCTCGCCTGTAAAATCTATCATAAGATGATCTTCATCTGTTCCATCTAAATATAAACGATATCCATCTTCATCCCATTCATACCATATTTCATGATATTCATTATAGA
>JAFZXD010000059.1 GCA_017616955.1 Eubacterium sp.
ATGATGACGTGGATGTGGCTATGACCAGAGAAAACTTTGAAAAGTTCAGGAAGATTGCCGATAAAAAGCTTGGGAAAGATTTTAAGTATCTTGACTGTGGAAGTCTGGGTGAGGATGCATTTCTGGATTTCTTATGCAGAGTCGTTTATATGAAAAGTGATGTTCAGGGAACGGCATTTGATAAGGTTGATGGAAGACTTTACAAGGAATATGAGAATAAGCTTCCTATGGATATATATGTTCTTGATAATGCTTCGGATATAAAGGCATTTCATAAGCTGCATATGTTTCTGATAAGAGCTGTTTACGGACTAGGTATGGGACACAGATCATATCTGAATAAAGCAGAATACAGTTCATCGGGATTTGTAACCCGAAAGGGTGTTGAGCTATTATCGCGTATCGGAAGAAAGATATCACTTGATAGGATCATGAAACTGCATGACCGTGTAAGTATGATGTTTAATAAGAAAAAAACAAAGTCTTACTTTATGTCCAACGGATATCTTCCGTTTATTCATACAAAGTATCTGAGAAGATGGTTTGAAGGTACCAAAAGGATCAAACTGGGAGAGATATATGTGAATGCACCGACAAAGTACAGGTCGTATCTGAAGAGGGCATACTATGATTATTATCATCTACCACCTGTAGAGAAGAGAATTCCGGGACATATGAAACGTGAGAGGTAAGAGTATGAGTAACTACATGACTCCTCAAAGTCTTGATGAGATAGAAGAGCTTTTTTGCGATGAAAGTGTTAAAGTTATCAGTTTCGATATGTTCGATACACTGGTAACAAGATCGGTCGAAAGAGCCGGAGATGTCTTCAGACTTCTTGACAGATTTTATGCAGAATCGGGAGATAATGTTTCCGGATTTGAGAAGATCAGAACACAGGCTGAGAGTTTTTTGAGAAGACAGATCACAGCTGATACAAGCGAAGATAAGACAGAGGATATAACTCTGGATGATATATATGACACACTTGAAGACCAATTCTCGGTTGACCGAAGTGTTGCCGATCATCTGAAACAGAAAGAGTTTGAGTTGGAGATGAAACTGTCTGAACCTCGAAGAAGCGGGAAAAGACTTTGGGAAAAAGCTCTGAAATCCGGAAAAAAGGTTATAGTAACTTCAGATATGTATCTGACAGGCTCAAATCTTGCTGCGATACTTGAAAAAAACGGATATGGAACCGATATCAGGATATATGTTTCTTCGGATATAGGAAAGAGAAAGCTTACAGGAAATCTCTATAAATATATACTGAATGATATGGATATAGATGCATCTGAGATGATCCATATCGGAGATAATCCGGAAAATGACTGCAGAGTAGCGGGAGAGATGGGGATAAGAGCGGTTTATCTGCCTTCTGCTTTGGACATATTTAAAAAACATGGATGCTCGACTCAGGTTCAAAAGATATGCGCAGACCTTACTGACTGGGAGAAGGCCTCTTCATCGGTTGGTATAGGTATAGCTCGGCAAATGTCAGCAAATCTGTATTTTGATGATCCTTTCAGGAGATTTAACGATACTTCGGACTATAATGCCGATTCATATTTTGTAGGCTTTGCTGCTCTTGGAAATGAGGTCTTGTCTCTGGTGAGATGGTTGTCTGATTCGGTAAAAAGGGACGGTCTCAAAAAGCTGGTATTCCTTTCCAGGGATGGCTATCTTCCTAAGATGGTATACGATAGATACAGAGTATATCATCCGGAACTGCCTGAATCCGGATACATATATACATCAAGACTCAGTCTTCTTCCTGCATTGCTTAAGAGTCCTGCAGATTTTTTTAATCTGCCTACCGATCTGAATTATCAGACTCCGGAGAAGCTTCTCGGGCTTCTTTCATTCTGTGATGGAAAAGAGGGAGAGAGTTTATCTTCCGATAAACACGGATTTAAAGAAGACGATATTCTGGATAGAGCGGGGTATCATAAGTTTATCAGGTTCTTCCTGGATAACAGATACAATAAAGATAAGCATGACGAAGCAGTTAAACGTATAAAAACTTATCTTACCGAAAAGTCGGGTGTTGATTTTTCCGATAAAGTCGGAATATTCGATATGGGCTACAGCGGAAGGATTCCTGCTGCCATATACAGTGTTACGGGGGAGAAACCCTGTGTTTATTTCTTTCATACAGATCCTTCGGACCATAGTGAATATGAGAAACGCTTTGGATTCAGTATAAGAACGTTCTTTGATTTTAATCCATATATGGAGTCATCGCTCAGAGAGTACTCCTACCTTGAAGTTGCACCATCATGTACGGGATATGATAATAACGGAGACCCTGTTTTCGATGTGGGACCGGCTGAGGGATATGCAAATGCAGCTCTCAAGATGCAGCAGGGGGCGCTTGATTTCGTTGACAAGTATCTTGAATATTTTGGAGACTTTGAAGCTGAAAGTCGCTGCAGGTGTCATGACGGAGCCATGACTTATGAGGCATTTATCAGATATACATCAGATGCTGATAAGAAGATATATGACGGAGTTCTTATTGATGATGAACTCTGGGGCGGAAGAAGAGATATAGACCTGAAATACTTAATGAATACCAGACTCGGTAAGATTCCGGGATATGCCGGCGGAAAAAAATGTGTGAAACCGACGGATGGATTAAATGTCGAGGATTACTCGGAACTCAGAAGTTCGATTGTTAACTGGTATGATTTTCGTCCGGGTTTGGATATCCTTACTGTTGAATCAGATACGGATATTGCAGAACTTCTTGCTTCAGGTAAAAAGTATGACTATATCGTTGATACATGTGGCTACGGAAAAAGAAGTGTTGAGACTAATCGTCTGAAAGATTACAGAAATCTCATAAAAGACGAAGGTACGATTCTTTTTACTGTAGAGAATAGATTCGGATTAAAGTACTTCTGCGGAGCGGCAGATCCTTATACGGGTATCTCGTATGATGGGGTCAACGGTTATCTTAAACTCTCTGATTCGGAAAGACAATCCGACAAAAGATGTTACAGCAGAAAAGAAGTATGCCATATGCTTTCTGAAGCCGGATTTGACACCTTTAAGTTCTTTTATCCGGTACCTGACAGCAGAATGCCTCAGATGATATTTACAGATGATTATCAGGACGGTGTAAATGCCACTGAAAGACTGATCGACTATATATATTCGGATAATGCCATGATAGGTGTTCATCACAGAATACTTCCGGAGATGATAGGTTCGGGAGCGTTGGGATTCATGGCAGATTCTTTCCTGGTGGAGGCGACTGTATCCGGTGAACTTTCGGATATAAAATATGCTGTTCCGACATCCGACAGAGGAAAATATGCGGGGATGTCTACTACCATCAGAGAAGATGACAGAGTTATAAAAAGACCTCTTTACAAAGAGGGTGAGGAATGTTTAAGAAAGCTAAATAATAACATGGATACACTTCGCAGAAGAGGTGTTCCGGTTATAGAAACCGAGCTTGGAGAAGATGAGATAGGTTTATACATTTCCATGCCTTATATCAGATATGAAGGGCTTAGCACTGCTCTTGAGGGAATGTCGGAAGAGAAGATTCTGAGCGTATTTGACAGGTTATATGAATATATAAATCTTGCATCCGACAGGCTTCCTTCCGGAAATCTTGAGAGAGCATATATAGATATTGCTCCGTGCAATGCTTTTTATGACGAAGAAAAAGATGACATATTAATATATGATCAGGAATTCGTTATGGAAGACTGTCCTGCAGAATATGCCATGTACAGGACAATCAGATATGCATTTCAGTCTATCAGGAATCTCAGAGAGAATTATTCTGTGGATAAGATGTACGATAGATACGGAATCGACAGAGAGATGAAAGAAGAGTTCTATAATAAGGAAGAGCAGTTTATAGAATCCGTAAGAAAGAAGAGCTGTTACGAAGAACTGTACAAGGTGGCTGTTCCGGATTATGACTCTATATACGATAGAATGCTTGAATTCACTCGTTTGAATGGCGGCGCGCATGTAAGTGATGCCGGAAATGTACCAAAGAAGGAAAAAAAGAAATATAAAGTGGGATATGTTCCCGGTGTCTTTGATCTCTTTCACACAGGACATCTCAATCTGCTTACCAAGTGTAAATCAAGATGTGAGCATCTGATAGTCGGAATACTTACTGATGAACTGGTGGAGTACTATAAAGGGAAACGTCCTATCATATCATATGAAGGCAGAGCTAAAGTAGTAGAGGCTCTAAAGGTTGTGGATGAGGTGATTCCGGTTGATTTTTCAAATACCGATAAGTTGGATGCCTGGAACCAGCTTCATTATGACTGTCATTTTTCAGGTGACGATCATGTCGGACACTGGAACGATATTATGGAAGAACTTCGCAAGAGGGGATCGAACATGGAGTTTTTCCCGTATACTCAAGGTATAAGCAGCACTCAGATACGGACAGAGATTGGGAAAGGTACGGTTGAATAACCTTTTAAAAATATAGTATAATATATAGATGTAACTGTATACTGTTAAACAGGATTTTTTACTTTGTTTTGGGGGTATTATGAAGAAAAAAATAGCTGTATTTGCAAATGGGTGGAGTGACGAATATCTCGATTTCGCTTTGAAAGGTATACAAAAACGTGCTGAGGAAGACAATATAGATGTATTTATTTTTCTGATATATCCGACTTATGAGATGGAGGAACGGACCCTCAAGGCCGAACTGAATATTCTTAACCTTCCGCAGCTTCAGAAATTTGATGGGGTTTTGCTTTTGGGAAATACTCTCACCGTAGGCGGTGAACTGGGTATTCTTCGCGAGAAAATAGAAGATGCGAAGGTTCCGGCTGTATGTCTCGAATATGAGGTGGATGGCATAGATTGCATCAGAACCGAGAATACAAATGGTATGATAGAGCTTATGGAACATATGATCACGGTTCATGGAGTAAAGGATATATATTGGGTGGGTGGTCCACGTGATAATCCTGAAAGCCAGATCCGTTATCAGGCTGTGATAGATACCATGGAGAAGCATGGATTGAAAGTGGATCCTGATAGGTATCTGGATGGCCAATGGAGCTATTATACCGTTCAGGGACTTATGGCTGAACTGATTCCCAAGCTTGATAAACTTCCCGATGCCTTCATATGTGCTAATGATGTAATGGCTATGGGAGTATGTCTTGCTTTGGAGAAAGCGGGGATAAAAGTTCCGGAGGATGTTAAGGTTACAGGGTTTGATAATCTTCCGAGCGGTAATTATTTTTCTCCTATTTTATCTTCTGTTGACAGGGGATGGAAAGAGAGGAGTTATCAGGCTACGGAATACCTTATAGAACTTATGAAAGGAAAGCCCGGAGTTAAAGATACTGTTTATAATTCTCATTTTTTTGCAGGGGAAAGCTGTGGATGTAGTGTAGATGAGGAGAGATTAAAGATTCAGAGAGATGCCTGTCGAAAGACTTATAGTGTTCCGATTGAAAGAACCATATTTGATTGGCATCTTGTGGATATAGATGATTCGGTGGCTGGTGTCGGAGAAACGGATGATCTTCATGAGTCATTTGCGAAGCTTTGGGAGAGTAAACATGATTATGAAGGTGATGAATTCTATATCTGTCTGGATCAGGCATTTATAGATTCTATAGAACAGGATTCTCAGCGCAGAACAGTAGGTTATAGTAAAAATGTAGATTTGATCTATGGTATGAAGAATGGCAAGACTATTCCTCGCCGGACAATCCCAACCAAAGATATGGTTCCGGAGTATGATCCGGATTCGGACAAAACAGCGGTTTACCTGCTGGCCCCTCTTCATAGAAGCGGATACTGCGCAGGATATCTAGTTTTTAAGAATAATTATAAATTGATAAAGGATTATTATCTGAATTCATTTATCAGACATATTGCATCGGGACTTTCAAGAGGTCGCCAGAATATCAGGCTGGAAATCCTGAATAAGGTTCTGAACGATATATCCGTAAGGGATGAATTGTCAGGGCTGTATAACCGAATGGGTTATGAGAAGATTGCAATTCCTTATCTGGACAGTCTGAGGAGTGAAAAGAAGAAGTCAGTCATCATGGTTGTGGATATCAACCTGATGAAAGAGATAAATGACAAGTATGGACATCTGCAAGGGGATATGGCTATAAAGATAGTGGCAAATGCTATAAAAGAATCTATCCCTGAAGGATGGAAGGCTGTAAGATACGGTGGAGATGAGTTTGTAATAATAGGCGAGTATGGGCTCTCTGAGAACATGGAGGCTATCAAAGAGGATATCAATTCATATATTCATCATTACTGCAAAGAATTAAGTCTGCCTTTTTCAGTCAGTGTCAGTATAGGTTATGTAGTCATCAGTCCTGATAATGATCTTAGGAATGAAGAGTACTTCCGTATGGCTGATGAAGCTATGTATGAGATGAAACAAAACCTTCATAAAAAAGATAAAGAATAAGAAAACAAGGAGACATGTAATGGCAAATCCATATTTACCAAAGTGGGAGTATATTCCGGACGGAGAACCAAGAGTATTTGGAGACAGAGTATATATATATGGTTCACATGATATAGCAGG
>JAFZXD010000060.1 GCA_017616955.1 Eubacterium sp.
GGAGCAAGCCTCAGAGACGAACTCGAGAAGGATCCTAAGCTTCTTTCCAAAGTTACAACTGAAGACCTTCGTAGTTTCGGTATGATTCCTGAGTTTATAGGAAGACTTCCTGTTATCTTCACACTGGAAGATCTGTCTGAAGAAATGTATATCAGAATCCTTAAGGAACCTCGCAACTCCATAATCAAACAGTATCAGAAGCTTCTCAGAATAGATGAAGTAGAGCTTAAGTTTGAAGACGAAGCATTCAAGGAGATAGCAAAGATTGCTGCAGAAAGAAAAACCGGTGCAAGAGCACTCCGCTCTATCATCGAAGATCTACTTCTCGATATCATGTATCAGGTTCCTAAAGATGACAACATAGGTACTGTCATCATCACAGGCGACTATGTAAGAAAAGAAGGATCACCTATAATTAAGATGCGTGGAGTTGAATAGACTAATTATTTAATATAATAATATAATTACCAAAATAAGGACAAGGTTTTCACCTTGTCCTTAATAATTTTATAAACTTATTCAATGTATATACTTAGATGTTGAATGAACCTTCATTACCATCTGCTGTAAAGTATACAACATTGTTCTCAGGCTGATAGTATACATTAAGCTTCTTTACAGACTTACCATATACTTCAAGTGCCTTCTTTACTATATCATCTGTACTAGTATTGAATCCCTGATACTGAACTTCAACTGATACCTTAGTAGCAGTTGCCTTAGTTGCAGTCTTCTTTGCAGGTGTCTTCTTTGCTGTTGTAGCTTTCTTAGTTGTTGTAGCCTTCTTTGTTGTTGCAGCCTTTTTAGCAGGTGCTTTCTTTGCTGTCTCTTTCTTAGCAGGCTCTTTCTTTTCAGCTTCCTTTTTAGCAGGTGTAGCTTTCTTAGTTGTTGTTGCCTTCTTTGCAGGTGCCTTCTTTGCTGTTGTCTTCTTAGCAGGCTCTTTCTTTACAGTATCATCAATTTCAGCTTCTGCCGCAGAAACATTTGCTTTTTTCACAGGTGCCTTCTTTGGAGGAGTCTTCGTCTTTGAAGTTCCCTTCTTTACAGGTGCCTTCTTCTCAGGAGCTTTTGCCTTTACTTTTTCTGCTGCCGCAACATCGACATTCTTATCAGTATCAGCCACCTTAACTAACTCAACCTTCTTATCAGCCTTAACTTCGGCTTTCTTCTCAACGGCTGCCTCTGTCTTCTTAGCAGCTGCTGCCTTTTCTGCGAGATCCTTAACACTTGCCTTCTTAACTGCCATTTTTCAATCCTCCGTACATGAAAAAAATACAATTTAGTAATGCACCCAAGAATTTCGGGTTTTGGTTAAAAAATACAAGAAATATTGTAATATTTTTGTGACTTTTTTGCAATACTTGCACAAAAATTTCTACATATTAGCCAAATTAACCATCGTTAAATTGTCAATTTTATATATTTTTTATAATTTTTTTACTAAATTCCCTATTTTTTTCTACAGAATCATAGATAAACCAATTCGTCCTTTTTCCATGTCAACGCTTATAATCTTAACTTCAACTATGTCGCCGACACTGACAACTTCCAGAGGATGTTTTACGAATTTGCCCTTCTTCAGCTGTGATACATGCACCAGACCATCCTGATGAACACCGATATCAACAAAGGCACCAAAGTCTATAACATTTCTGACAGTTCCCTTCAGAACCATTCCTACTTCCAGATCTTTCATCTCAAGGACATCCGATCTGAGTATAGGTTTCGGCATATCTTCTCTCGGGTCACGTCCCGGACGAAGAAGCTCATTTATTATATCATTCAGAGTGAGCTCTCCGACTCCGACCTCAGCTGCAAGTTTCTTCATATCCTGCTTTGACATAGACTTAAGCTTTGTCACAGGATCTCTTCCCATAGCCTGAGCCGCAAGATCCATCTCTGCTGATGTAACTCCTGTCTTGCCGAGTCTTATTTCAAGTTTATCAAGTATCTTCTGAGTAGCATCGTAGCTTTCCGGATGAACCGCAGTTGCATCAAGCGGGTTCTTTCCTCCTATAATCCTGAGGAAACCGGCACACTGCTCATACGCCTTAGCTCCAAGCTTTGGAACTTTCAGAAGTTCTTTTCTGTCTTTAAATGTACCATTCTCTTCACGATATGTAACGATGTTCTTGGCTATAGCCTTGGATATTCCGGATACATACTCAAGAAGCGGTGCTGATGCGGTATTAAGATCTACACCAACCTTATTAACTGCTGTTTCTACTACTCCGCCAAGTGCTTCTCCAAGTTTCTTCTGATTCATATCATGCTGATACTGTCCGACACCGATTGACTTAGGATCAATCTTAACCAGCTCTGCCAGAGGATCCTGTACACGTCTAGCTATAGAAGCAGCTGAACGCTGCCCTACATCAAACTCAGGGAACTCTTCGGTTGCGAGCTGACTTGCACTATATACCGATGCTCCTGCTTCATTTGTTATAACATAGCTTACCTGCTCCGGAATCTCATGGAGGAGTTCTACTATGATCTGTTCAGATTCTCTTGAAGCTGTACCATTACCACATGATATAAGTGTAATTCCATACTTTTTGATAAATCTTTTAAGAACGGCTTTTGCATCCGCTATCTTCTTCTCATTTGTCGGAGCAGTAGGATATATGACAGCAGTATCAAGCACCTTACCTGTAGGGTCTACAACCGCAAGCTTACATCCTGTTCTGAAAGCAGGATCCCATCCAAGAACTGTCTGTCCTGCGATAGGTGGCTGCATGAGAAGCTGAGTAAGGTTCTTGCCAAAGACTTCTATAGCACCGTCTTCAGCATTTTCAGTAAGTTCATTTCTAAGTTCACGTTCGATTGAAGGAGCTATAAGTCTTTCATATGAATCTATAGCTGCATTTGCCAAAACCTGAGCTGTCCATGGGATACTCAGTTCAGTTTTTGCAAGCTTGGCTGTCGGAATAGCATCGATAAGAAGCTCATCGGAGCCTTTTCCGATTCCTCTTATAACATCCTTTGAGATAAGCTGTTTTTCAAGATAATTTACAATAAGAAGCTCAGGAACCTCAATCTTAACAGTCAGGAACTTCTCCTTCTCACCTCTGTTAACAGCCAGGGTTCTGTATCCTGTCATCTTTGATATAGGTTCTTCAAAGTCATAATAATTCTCATATACAGACTTTGCTTCCGGATCCTTTGCCACGGACTTTATGGTTCCGGCCTTGAATGTCTTCTCTCTTATCCAAGTTCTGTATTCGGCAGAATCACTTATCTGCTCTGCTATAATGTCAGATGCTCCCTGAATAGCATCTTCTACACTCTTTATTCCTTTTTCATCGTCTATATATGCAGAAGCTTCTGTCGCCATATCCTTATCGGTACTCTGAAGAAGGATGATGTTAGCAAGCGGTTCAAGTCCCGCCTCCTTAGCGATAGTTGCTTTTGTTCTTCTCTTTGGTCTGTATGGTCTGTAGAGATCTTCCAGAACCACCATAGTTTCTGCAGCTTCAATCTCTGCACGAAGTTCCGGTGTCATCTTCTCCTGTTCTTCGATACTGGAGATAACAGTCTGCTTCTTCTCTTCAAGATTTCTGAGATACTGAAGTCTCTCAAAGAGCTTACGAAGCTGTTCGTCATTCAGCGCTCCTGTTTTCTCCTTTCTGTATCGTGCGATAAAAGGTACTGTACAACCTTCATCAAGAAGGTCAACTGCTGCCTGCACCTGTGAATTCTTTACTTCCAACTCTTCACTTATCTTACTGATTATGTCCATTAATGTTCTGTCTCCTTTTATTTCCATTTACTTATAGTAGGTGCTGCCCAGCAACGTTAGGATATATACAGAATATAGACGTTAGTATGCAAACATACACGTTCTATATTCTGTATATATCCTACCTGCTGAACAGTTACAGATAAAGTAAAAATATAGGTCAGGGAAATCCCCTGACCCATCTTACTATAATTATTCTGTTTAGTCAAAAATCATCTACTGACTATCGTAGTATTTTTTACCTTTGTCCGGATGGAAATATGTCCTGATAAATCCTTCGGTAGATAGTACTACGAATTCATTTGTTTCTTCGATATAGTATATATCATCCCCGTCTTCAGCTTCGGTCTTATGAAGACTATCGAAATTGTTTATAACAGCTGATGCAGCAGCCTCATATTCTTCCGGACTTTCAAAGCCCATATCTTTTCCATGCTTCTCAAAATGCTGCTTAAGAAGCTTCTGACTTTTGAACTTGTAAGTCTTTGGCAGACTGTATGCCCAGAGCCCTTCTATCTGGTCCGCAATTTCTGTGTACTTCCATAATCTGGCTGAATTCTGTACGCAGTTGGAATCGTGCATAATAAAAGATCCGCCATTTAGATTTCCATCCACTTCCTTTCCGCCTACATAATCGGTAAGAACAATGAAATGTCCATGCTCCGTAAAATGTCCCGGACCCATAATACATATAACAGGCTTTCCATCTCGGAGAGCCTCTGCTATAGATGATTCACTTAATGAAACCTCTTCAACTCTAAGGCCAATCTTTTCAGCACCTTTAGACATCAACTCCCAACTGGAGCCATTACCTGCTACAGCATAACCTTCACTTTTAGAAAATTCTGCCATCCAGGAGGGCGTTTTGGACTCGTCCTGCAGCAGGTAAATAGCTACCATGGAGAGGGATGTTGGTCCACAACCTGTGAACCCAAGTACGTCGGCACTATATTCTTGGTATCCCCATCTGGAATCCCACTGATATAACTCCGGCACTGAATCTTTAAAGTTAATATTGCCGTTTCCACGTGCATTTGGCTGTTCCAAACCTTTCATGACAAGCGGATAATGTAATATAAAATCCTCTGTCTCATGATGGTTCTTCATCAGCTTCTTCAACTGTTTTGTATAATCCTCTTCGGATATACCTTCATGTTCACTAACAAATTTCTTTATCTTTTCATCTACTTCTTCAGATGATAACTCATGTGTATATGCCGACCCATCACCATTGGTCACCCCAGTACCATCCGAGTACGAACCCATCAATGCATCCGAATTCGTAGCAAGTGACTGAAGTCCATTTAAATCCGAGGAATTCGACATATTCTTTGATTGTTTATATATAAGAAATGTCATCCCAACCATACCTATAAAGAATATGGCAAGGAATAAAACCATACGATGTTTGTACCAAGCTTTCTGTTTTAGTTTTTCCTTTATATGTTCATTATTAAATTTTTCTTTACTCATTTTCCTAATCCAACGTTTTTTCTTTATGTTTGTATTGTATGATGAAGCATCATCATTAATGCAGTAATATTCCATCATTATGGCATATTTCGCTACTCTGCATCAGTAGCACTTCCATAATCCTCAAAAAGAATATCATCAAGTTCATCTTGAGGCAAGTCAGACAAATCATTATCTTGCTCAACAGTTTCCGCCATGTCATCATATGATAAACAATTAAATAGAAACCAATCATTATCTCCTTCCGGAACTATAAAGTCCATCGTTATATATTCTGAATCATTATCATTGAATAGATTATATCTGTAACATATAAAATTGAGACTTTCAGCTCCCCAAAAATCCTCCGGGTTATCAAAAGGCATTTTATCCCGGTTCAAACGAGAAAGCATACGAATATTTTTAGTAACATTCTGGAATCCGTAA
>JAFZXD010000061.1 GCA_017616955.1 Eubacterium sp.
CCGATCTTTTTGTTATAAATGATAACGTTGATATAGCTCTTGCCATGGATGCCGATGGTGTTCACGTTGGTCAGAGTGACATGGAAGCAGGAGATGTTCGTGCAAAGCTTGGTCCGGATAAGATAATCGGAGTTTCGGCTCAGACTGTTGAACAAGCAGTTCTTGCTGAAAAAAGAGGAGCTGACTATCTCGGAGTCGGAGCGGTTTTCCCAACAGGTTCAAAGGACGACGCTGTAGAAGTATCACATGAAACACTCAAGGCCATCTGCAATGCTGTTTCAATACCTGTTATAGCCATTGGTGGAATAACACATGATAATGTTAAGGAACTGGCAGGTTCGGGAATCTGCGGTATAGCGGTTATCAGTGCCATCTATGCTCAGAAAGATATTGCAAAGGCTGCTCGTGAGCTAAAAGAAGAAACCTTAAAGATGGTAAACAAATAATTACATTAATATATTTAATAAAGTTAATAAAGCGGCAGATCGGGGGCACCACTTTCTGTCGCTATACAAACCAATGCTGATGCAGAATTTTAAGAGAAAAGAGGAGAGATAATATGAACACAGCATTAACAATCGCCGGAAGTGATTCCAGCGGAGGCGCCGGTATCCAGGCAGATATCAAAACTATGACAGCAAATGGCGTTTATGCCATGAGTGCTATCACAGCTCTTACTGCTCAAAATACAACCGGCGTAACAGGTATTATGGAGGTAACACCGGAGTTTTTGGGACAGCAGCTGGATGCTATTTTTACAGATATATATCCGGACGCTGTAAAGATCGGTATGGTATCTTCATCAGGACTTATTGAGATGATCAGTAACAAACTGAAGGAATATAAGGTAGAAAAGGTAGTTGTAGATCCTGTTATGGTTGCTACAAGCGGTTCTAAGCTTATAAGTGATGAGGCTATAGAGACATTGGAGAAGAATCTTCTGCCGCTTGCTACAGTTATCACACCAAACATTCCTGAAGCAGAAGTCTTAACCGGAATGAAGATCACATCAGAAGATGATATGATCGAAGCAGCAAAGCAGATCAATGAAACCTATGGCTGCAACGTTCTTCTCAAAGGTGGTCATCAGGTAAATGATGCAAATGACCTCCTTTACAGAGATGGTGGATATGTCTGGTTCAGGGGTAAGAGGATTGATAACCCTAACACTCATGGTACCGGATGCACTCTTTCAAGTGCTATTGCTTCAAATCTTGCAAAGGGATATGATCTGGACCAGTCTGTAAAGTATGCAAAGAATTACATTTCCATGGCACTTGCTGCAATGCTTGACCTTGGAAAAGGCAGTGGACCTATGAATCACGCATTTAAGATATCAGGAAACTATGAGGAGGGTCTGCTCGATGGATAAGAAAACTTCAACACTAAGTAATGGACTGATATGGTTCGGTGCAGGTGTTTCAATAGCGGAAATACTTACAGGAACTTATATAGCATCTCTCGGATTCGCAAAGGGAATCCTTGCAATTATTCTCGGACATATCATCGGTGGTGCCATGATGTTTGCTGCCGGAATGATAGGTGGTAAAACCGAGAAGAGTGCGATGGAAACGGTTAAGATGAGCTTTGGTAAAAACGGCGGTCGTTTCTTCTCACTGTTAAATGTACTCCAGCTTGTCGGTTGGACAGCTATTATGATCTATGACGGAGCACTTGCCGCAGACGGTATATTCAGTACAGGTCACTGGATATGGGCACTTGTAATCGGCGTACTTATCATTGTTTGGATCCTTGTTGGTATAACAAATCTCGGAAAGCTTAATACTGTTGCTATGGCAGCACTTTTCATACTCAGTATTATTCTTTTCAAGGTTATATTCTTCGGAAAAGGCGGAGCTTCAGCTGTAGCAGAAGATGGTCTTACATTTGGTGGAGCAGTTGAACTCAGTGTTGCTATGCCTCTGTCATGGCTTCCACTTATAAGTGATTACACAAGAGATGCAAAGAAGCCTACACAGGCTACAGCGGTTTCTGTCGTAATCTACAATATCGTAAGTATATTTATGTATGCTATAGGTATGGGAGCTGTTATCTATACGGGTGAATATGATATCGCATCTATTCTCGTTAAAGCGGGACTTGGAGTTGTTGGTCTTCTGATAGTTGTATTCTCAACAGTTACAACAACATTCCTTGATGCATATTCAGCAGGTGTATCTTCCGTATCAATATGGGAAAAGATTAATGAAAAATGGGCTGCGATAGCAGTAACTGTAATCGGTATTATTGCTGCGATAGCATTTCCTATGGATGATATAACAAACTTCCTGTATCTTATAGGTTCGGTATTTGCACCGATGATCGCTATTCAGATTGCGGACTTCTTTATTCTGAAGAACTCATCTGAAGAAGAAAGAGGTATATCTGTTAAGAATATCATTATCTGGGTTATAGGATTTGTTGTTTACAGATTCCTTATGAAGGTGGATATTGTAGTTGGAAATACACTTCCGGATATGGTTATAACAGTTGCTATCTGTGTGGTTACTAACCTAATCGTAAAGAGTGTTTCAAAAGAAGGCTCAAAGAATAAAGCAGAATTGGCTGAGTAAGATTAAAATATAATATACAGTTGACAAAGATGGGCGTCAAAGTTAAAAGTATTCCCAAGAAGGAATTACATCTTTTTGTAACGATGAGCATAAATGCCATCTTCCAGGTGGTGGAACATGATTTTAGTGAAAAAGAAGCTATATAATATGCAAGACATCTGGATGATTACAGTGTTGCCGGAAGCAAAAGACTGTTGGGTATTACAAATAATAATCAAAAATCGTAACCGGAGCAGGTTGCGATTTTTTAAGGGGTTATAGTTAGAAATAACTAATAAATATTATAAACATCTAATAAAGTGGTGAAAGGAAAGGAAAAATGAAGAAGGAAGCAAAGAAACGATCAACACTAAGCTGGGTGCTTGAATTTGCAGGCTTGAATAATAGTGCATATATAACAAGTGTCTTCATGGATCACCACGAATTCTATGGAACAGATGGCAGATGTTGCAACAAGAGTTGTAATGATATCAACTCAGGGAATAATTACAACATTTGTTATAGCTGTCTGTATGATAATATTTGATATCCGAATAGCACTGATACTGCTTGTCGGAATAGGAATATTCTCTTTATTCAACACACTGATGCAGAAAGCAACTGTTCCGGTTGCGCAGAAACGAATGAAAGGGAACTATCGAAAAATCGTTGGTTTCAACGCAGGACTCATACTCCTTGGCGCAGTGGGAATACTTCAGCCAACATTTACAGCGCTGCTTCATAACGGATCGACAGTCGCAATAAGTATGAAATCTATGACAAACCTTCTTGAAAAAGAATAAACATAAAACCATGCGTATCCAAAAAGTTGACACCTGATATCTGATTTCAGCTATCAACTTTTTGATTTCGTAATGGATTTTTTTGCTGTAATGACATAAGATAAGAAAAGATTTCGTTTTAAGGAAGTAGGTTATGATAGAGATAAAAACATTGGATATTCCGGAACTGGAAGTTTATAAAATCCGTAATGAGGTTCAGCTGCTCAGAATCAATGAGCCGGATCCGGGGATATTTATCTGCGAAAGCGCAAAGGTTATAAGAAGAGCCCTTGATGCCGGTTACGAGCCAATCTCGTTGCTTACGGCGATAGACAGTCCGGATGATGAAATAAAAGAAATCTATATTGAGTGTTCGGATATTCCGATCTACTACGGTGATGATTCGGTCCTCAGAGAACTGGCCGGCTATGCTCTGACCGGCGGGATATTTGCCGTTATGAAGAGAAAGAAGATGACTTCTATAGAAGAACTTGTTGCGGATAAGAATGTCATAGCAGTTTTGGAAAATGTCCAGAATCCTACAAATGTCGGATCTATATTCCGAAGTGCTGCGGCTATGGGAGTTGAAGCGGTTTTACTCACATCAGACTCATCCGATCCCTTGTACAGAAGAGCGGAGCGAGTCAGTATGGGAACGGTGTTTCAAATTCCTTGGACCAAGATAGATAAAAAATGTGACTATATATCCGAGTTATCGAAGAATGGATTTGCTACGGTTGCAATGGCACTTTCCGATAATTCTGTCAGCATCCGAGATCCTCAGATTAAAGAAGAAAAACGTCTGGCGATAATTCTCGGAAATGAAGGTTATGGACTAGTTGATGATACTATAAAAAGAAGTGATTATGTTGCGAAGATTCCAATGAATCCAATAGTGGATTCGCTGAATGTAGGTGCAGCCAGTGCAGTTATGTTTTGGGAGATTTCGCGAGACAGAGAGGAACTAAAATGATTGAATATAAAATAACAACAAATGATGATATTGAGTTACTGATGAGCAGCAGATTGGAAATGCTTAGAGAGGTGAATGATCTAACTCCGGATTATGAGTATGACGAAGAGTTTATTCAAAATAGCAGAAAGTATTTCCTGGAAGGTGATCAGATGTCGGTACTTGCACTCGATGAAGGGAAAGTGATCGGATGCGCATCAATCTGTTATGTTGAAGTGATGCCGACATGCTCACATCCCACAGGAAAACGCGCGCATCTTATGAATGTATATACAGCCAAAGAATACAGAAGAAAAGGTATCGGGCAGAAAATGATGAATATGCTATTGGAAGATGCATGGGACAGAGGCACAACGGAAATTAGTCTTGATGCTACAGAAGCAGGACGTCCGCTTTACAAAAAATGTGGATTTTCCGATTCGGAAGAATGTATGGTTTTGGAGAATAATACGTAAGTATAGTAAGGAGCAACCTAATGGATAACGAAGAAAAGAAGCATAAGAGAAGAGTACATTATTCCGGAAAATATCCGAAGAGGTTTGAAGAAAAATACAAAGAGCACAGTCCCGAAAAATATCAGGATATAGTTGAACATGTTATAGCAAAGGGTTCAACTCCTGCGGGGATGCATATATCCATAATGGTTAAAGAGATTCTTGATTTTCTTCAGATAAAACCTGGACAAAGAGGTCTTGACTGCACTCTGGGTTATGGCGGACATACAAGAAAAATGCTGGAGTGTCTTCAGAGAGAAGGATGCATCTATGGACTGGATGTAGATCCGATTGAATCTAAAAAGACTGTGGCAAGACTTCGTGATGCCGGATACGGGGAAAATATCTTTAAGTTCAAACTGATAAACTTTGCAAATATTGATAGAGTTTCTGAAGAAGCAGGTAAGTTTGATTTTGTACTGGCGGATCTTGGAGTTTCTTCTATGCAGATAGATAATCCGGAAAGAGGATTCTCATATAAGATAGACGGACCGCTGGATCTGAGACTGGATCCCGAACACGGAGAATCTGCAGCAGAGAGACTGCATAACGTTTCAAGAGATGAATTCGTTGGAATGCTTATAGAAAATTCGGATGAACCATATGCTGAGGAGATAGCCGATAAAGTTTTCAGTCTTATGAGAAAAGGTAAACCTATGGATACCACAACCGAGTTAAGACAAGCTATAGAAGACGCATTATGGAAGCTTCCAAAGGATGAAAAGGATCAGGCGGTAAAGAAGAGCTGCGCCAGAGTATTTCAGGC
>JAFZXD010000005.1 GCA_017616955.1 Eubacterium sp.
AACTGATAATGTCTTTTGAGAATAAGAAGAACACGATCACCCTTCTTGATTCCAAGATAGCTGAGATAGTTAGCTGTCTTATTTGAATATATCATCATGTCCTTGAAAGAAAAACGTCTTTCTTTTCCATGCTTTGATATATGAAGCATGGCAGTTTTGTCAGGACATTTCTTGGCAAGAGCATCTACCACATCAAATCCGAAGTTAAAGTTTTCTGCATCATGAATATCTATACTCTTTAAGAGTCCCTTTTCATCTACATATGATGAAATAAATGAACCTGCAATTCCCTCTTCGGGAGTAAGTTTGTATTCTGCTGCATTTCCATTATTATTACTCATGGAAATCCCTTTCTTTTTATCGCATATTTTAACGCATATTTTTGCCACTGTAATAGTGTCAGCAAAAACTCACACGTAGTTTTTAAAACTACATGTAATCGTGCAGATTATAACATCATGTTTTTTTTGTTTCAACTTGTTTTTACAGATTTATTTCAAGTTCAACAGGACAATGATCCGATCCGTATACTTCGTTATGGATCTTTGCATCGACAATCTTATCTTTTATGGAATTCGAAACTACAAAATAATCTATACGCCATCCTGCATTTCTCTCTCTTGAATTAAATCTGTATGACCACCAGGAATATGTATCTGTAAGATCAGGATACTTATATCTGAAACTGTCAACAAATCCGGCATCAAGAAGCTCACTGAACTTGCCTCTCTCTTCATCTGTAAATCCGGCGTTCTTATGATTTGAAGATGGGTTCTTAAGATCTATCTCTTTATGAGCTACATTAAGATCCCCACACATTATGACCGGCTTATCTTTTGCGAGTTTTGTCAGATAATCTCTGAAGTCATTTTCCCACTCCATACGATAATCGAGTCTCTTAAGTTCATTCTGAGAATTCGGAACATATACACAAACAAAGAAATAGTCACCCATATCAAGAGTTATAACTCTTCCTTCCTGATCATGCTGTTCGATCCCCAATCCGTAAGAAACCGAAACAGGTTCCTTCTTAGTAAATACAGCGGTTCCCGAATATCCTTTCTTCTTTGCATAATTCCAATACTGATGATACCCCGGAGTATCAAGGATCAGCTGATCCTTCTGCATCTTACTCTCCTGAATAGCAAAAATATCCGCATCCAACTCCTTAAACGAATCATAAAATCCCTTATTTACACAAGCTCTGATTCCATTTACATTCCATGATACAAGTCTCATATTCTCCATTCCTTCCCAAAAGTGGACACTTTAAATCTGATTTCAACTGTCCACTTTTTAATTAAACAAGAGGCCAGGCTCTCTGTCCCAGAAGGCCTGACCCCGTAAATTAATATATCTTTTTTATTTTTCTGACGAAAGATTAGTACTGCTCCCGCTCTCTGTTTACTCGTCTTCTTCTCTTGATGTTCGGAAGCTGAGCTACATGCACAAGTCCTGCTGCCATCATCAGCATATATCCAAAAGGAATAGCAGCACCTGCAAAATCAGCGAGATAATGTATCTTTGTCAGCTTAAGTACCTCTCCAATCCCTAAGAAAATGAGTGGATTAAAGAGTATACAGATTTTCGAAACTTTAAGTCTTTCATTTAATACAAAATACATAAACGACAGTGAAACTCCGCCAACAGCTATTATATAAAATGCAAACAGCGGGATAGCCATATAGTAAAACATTCCTTCGGTAGTAGATATTATATCCGCTCCCATCAGATTAGTAGAATAAAGAAGCTTATATACTATGGCCATCATCGTATAGCCGGCACTTATAAACATAAATCCTACGGCTCCGACATTTGCGCTCAGATTGAAAAGCTTAGCCATTTTTAAATCAGACAGACTTCTCTTTCTTCTCGCAAGTCTTATCGCTTTCACAAGCTCCTTCATCCCCAGAAAATATATAGGGATCCCGACGGCACTGAAAATCAGAGAGAGCTCAAATCTCAGAAATGACATTTTAGGCCAATTGCTCTGAATAAAACCGTTTCTTACATTTCCCTCACCATATGCAGATGAGAGCCATGCAGACGCCATACAGATAGCCGCACCTATCATGCTTATGAGCATATTTCTCATAACTCTGTTTTTATTCTTCATACTTCGGGTACCTCTCAGCAGGCTCCATTACTAATAATATAGTGGCGTAAGTAACTTTACAGCGTCTTCCAGTTCAACACTATCACTTAGCGTAAATGTAATCAGAACTATAAGACCTTCCTTATCTATGGCAAACTGTGTTCTTCTTCCCATAGATGTCTTTGAGGCAGGAACATCCAGACATGAATACTCCTGTCCAAGGAAAGTAACATCAACAACATTAACATCTTCATATCTATCCGCTGCCATCTTCAGATATGAATGCGCATTGAATTCAGGCATCTGAAATTTGTCGGGATTAATATATGAAACTATGATATTTGCCCCTGAAGCAACATTATAAGCTACAGCAGCATATGAAGTTTCTTCATCATATGGAGATTTAAATCCGCGCCACAACTCATCTATATAATCAGGTGTAGCTCCGGTAGCCGATGCCACTTCAGTGCCATCAAGCAGCTTCCACGCAACTCCATCAACTGTTATCTTAAAACCGGCAAGAGTATTGTAATATACATCTCCCTTATACATTCCCATGAGAAGAGCATCTCCCATGGAAGCAAGCTCGGCTTTCTTCTTTGCCGCATCAGTAATTGTGGCATCAGAATAACTCGCAATATTAAGCGCATCTGTTATACTTGCTGTTGCCTCATTAGTTTCGTCACCGACAACTGCCTCGGTAGTCGAATTCTTAAATGTCGGTGAAGAGTAAGGTTCATCCTTCTGCTTACCACAACCGGAAAGCAGACTTAAGGTCAAAAGGCCAATAAGAACAGCTGATATTCTTCCCTTGTTTAATGTCATAAGTTCTACCTTTATTATTTCTTCTTTTTACCGATTACTGAAGACTTCTCTTCTGTAGCCTCTTCTTCTGCAGTCTCTTCCTTCTCGTAAGAATCCTCTTCGCTCTCAACATCAGCGATAGCCTTAGCATGCATAGGAATACGACAGTTCTTGTTGTTACCAAACTCAACGATAACTGTATCATCATCTACAGCTACTACTGTTCCGTAGAAACCACTTGTTGTCATTATAGAATCACCCGGCTTAAGCTTCTTAACCATCTCCTCATGCTGAGCGTTCTGCTTCTTCTGAGGTCTGATAGCTATAACATAGAAGAATCCTATGATGATAATAACGTATCCGATCATGATACCTATACCCATAGTTCCGCTTCCTTCGCCGGTTGCGGCAGCATCTGCTGCAAAATTAATCAGTCCTGTTAAAAATGACATAATCTTTCACTCCTCTAATGATTTATTATCAATACTTCGCTAAAACGCGCTCTTATCATCTTATTATAAAATGGTCATTTATGCAAGGCTTTCTGTTATTTCTTGACAACACATACCAAACAAGCTATCATATCGCTAGTTAAATATAGCTAACTCAAGATGAGAAAACGAGGAATCATATGAATATATCCACGATAATCGCACTTCTGATACTGGCTGTACTTCTTTTTTTCGCAATCAGATATCTATATAGACACGGAACATGCGGCGCTTGTCCAGATGCTCCAACATGTTCAGGTCACTGCAGTTCACGTATGTTAAAGAAGAAACTAAAGAATGATCCCTTATATAAGGAAAAAGACCAGCAGATTGATGATATCATGAAAAAACACGGACTTTAAAATCAGTAAGAGCTATAGCACCGTCATCCGGTACTATAGCTCTTTTTATCCATTAATAGTAACTGCTTCCAGCTTCCACTTCTTATATTCCTGCCATCTGTGTTCTTCTATGGCATGTCT
>JAFZXD010000062.1 GCA_017616955.1 Eubacterium sp.
AGGAAGTTCCGACATTCTCTTATACAGCTCATTTGCAACAGTCACCGAACGGTGTCTTCCGCCCGTACATCCTATAGCTATAACAAGCTGATGTCTTCCTTCCTTTTCGGTAAATTGTTTGGTGAGAAATGACATCATATCTACCAGTTTATCTAAAAACTCACGACTCTCTTCACTTTGCATGACGAAATCCTGAATTTCTTTATCATTTCCGGTCTTACGTCTAAGTTCCTCAACGTAATATGGATTCGGCATGAATCTCACATCGAATACATAATCTGCATCCTGAGGGATTCCGAACTTATATCCGAAAGACATAACAGTCACAATCATATTGTTATATCTGTCATCTGTCGAGAAGATTTTCTGTACTTCAGCCTTAAGCTCTCTGGTCAAGAGCCCCGAAGTATCAATAGTATAATCAGCCAGTTTCATCAAAAAGTCAATTCTTCTTCTCTCCTGATTTATACCATCCTCCAGAGTACCGCCTCTTGCGAGCGGATGTTCACGCCTGGTTTCCTTATATCTTTTAATAAGAACTTTATTTGAAGCATCGAGATAAAGGATTTCATAATTAATCCCATTTCCGTCTTCAGCCTTTTCATCATCCGACTTAACCGATCTGAGTCCCTTAAGAACTCCGCCAAGCTCGCCAAGAGCCTCGCCGCTTCGAATATCTATTCCAAGGGCAATCTTATCATAACTGAAATCATCATCTCTGGTCATCTCCACGAATTTTCTAACCAACGGAACCGGGAGATTATCAACACAAAAATATCCAAGATCCTCAAGTGATTTCAGGACTGTTGATTTACCTGCACCGCTCATTCCGGTAACAATTACAATTCTCAATGATATTACTCCTCAAAATCCCCAATAATTCTGACTTCGGTTTCCAGATTAACATTAAACTTTTCACTTACTTCCGACTGAACATAACATATAAGTTTATATATATCGGAAGCAGTTGCATTATCATTATTTATAACAAAACCACAATGCTTTGGACTTACCATAGCACCACCTATGCTCTTACCTGCCAGACCACTGTCCATGATAAGTTTACCTGCAAAATATCCTTCAGGTCTTTTAAATGTAGAACCTGCACTTGGATATTCAAGCGGCTGTTTTTCTCTTCTGCGAGTATTGAAATCATTCATTCTGTTTTCAATCTGTGATTTGTCATCAGGTTTTAATCTAAGCAATACCCCTGTGATAACCATATCCTTCTCCATAGCATAGCTATGTCTGTAGGAAAGTTTCATATCTTCAGCAGGAATATCCACTATCTCACCATCAACAAGAGCTTTGACCGAGATAAGTACATCCTTCATCTCCCCACCGTAAGCACCTGCATTCATAAATACAGCACCGCCGATAGTCCCCGGAATACCGGATGCAAATTCAAGACCGGATAGACCATGCTCCATAGCAACCTTGGATACCTTTGAAAGCATAGCACCTGCTTCAACTACCATCTCATTTCCGTTTACCTGAATAGAATCAAAACCATTGCCTATCTCAATAACAGAACCATCTATTCCCTTATCCGATACAAGCAGATTACTTCCGTTTCCAATTATAAGAGGTTTCTGTCCCTCTTCTTTGCATATGTTCATGACTTGAACAAGACCCTCAAGAGTCTTAACTTTATAATATTTCGAAGCGTTTCCACCAACTTTGAAGGTAGTATGCTTCGACATTGGTTCATTATTTAATAATTCGAAGTCCATATATGAGCCTCATCTTTTTGTTTAACGTTTATTAACCGCACAGAAACTAATAGTCTCCACAATGTACTATACTACATTATGAAGACTATTTTTTCAATGGATAAATTAATTAAATATTATGCCATTTTGATGCCTTTACTGTGAAAGTTACACTATTTATTATATAACAGCAGCTGCTCCACCGAATATTCCGGCATCATTTCCAAGTTTCGCAAGTGCGAATTCAGCATCTCTGCAAGCGTGGAAAGCATACTTCTGATAATACTTCTTTGTAACATCCAGTATGATCTGTCCGGCTCTGGAAACCCCGCCACCGATTACAAATACTTCAGGATCTACAACACATGATACATTAGCAAGTGCAAGTCCGAGTCTCATACCGAACTCCTCAACGAGTTCATTTGCAAGTTCATCTCCTGCTTTAGCAGCATCGAAGATTTCCTTAGCTGTAACTTCAACCTCACGAAGTTTTGAAGGCTTGTCACTATTTTTAAGAGCTTTATTTGCAAGTCTTACGATACCTGTTGCAGATGCATACTGCTCAAGACATCCTTTCTTACCACAGTTGCATTCATCGGTCTCGTCTACATTTATAGTCATATGACCTATCTCACCACCGGCACCGTTTACACCGGCAAGCATATTTCCGTTAAGGATGATTCCTCCACCGACACCGGTTCCGAGTGTTACCATAATTACATTTTTATAACCTTTTCCACCACCCTGCCAGTATTCTCCGAGGGCTGCCATATTAGCATCATTTCCAACTTTAACAGGAAGTCCGATAAGCTTACCGAGTTCATCGGCAGCATTGAATATTCCCCATCCGAGATTAACACATTTAACGACAGTACCATCTTCTTTAACCGGTCCGGGAACACCCATTCCAACACCAAGAACATCATCGTTGGATATACCCATAGATGCCTGCTTATCTTTAAGTGCCGCCGCGATATCCGATAATATATTTTCTCCACCATTTTCTGTTCTGGTGGTTATCTCCCATTTATCAAGAAGCTCTCCTTCCACCGAGAAGATACCGAGCTTTACGGTTGTTCCTCCGATATCAACTCCAAATACATACTTAGACAATTTCCAGTCCCTCCCTTAGGTTAATAATTTAATTATTTATACAAGCCGCTTGTTACTCTGTTATATATCTCTTGAGCGGCATTATATCCCATCTTCTTCTGTCTATGGTTAACGGCCGCAGACTCAACGATAATAGCGAGGTTACGTCCCGGTCTGATAGGTATTGAATGCGATGTTACTTTTGTACCAAGGAATTCCACATGATTATCTGTAAGACCAAGTCTGTCATAGTTGGCATCCTTGTCCCACTCTTCAAGCTTGATAACAAGGTCAACCTGCTGAGACAGCTTAACACATTCTACACCGAACATAGTCTTTACGTCTATGATTCCGATACCACGAAGTTCGATGAAATGTCTTGTTATCTCTGGTGACTGACCAATAAGCTGTTCGTCGCTGATCTTTCTGAGTTCAACTACATCATCTGCAACAAGACGATGACCACGCTTGATAAGCTCAAGAGCTGCCTCACTCTTTCCGATCCCGCGATCTCCCATGATAAGAACACCTTCACCGAATACATCAACAAGTACAGCATGAATTGATATTCTTGGAGCAAGTTCCTCATGAAGATATCTAACTGTCTCATGAACGAACGATGATGTTGTAGCAGAACTTGTAAGTACGGGAATGCCGTGCTTAAGCCCTTCTTCTATAATAAAATCATATGGTTCTATATTTCGACAGAATACAAGACAAGGTATAGGGAAACTAAAGAGTTTATCAAATATTTCTTTATTTTCTTCCTTTGTATGCATATCAGCAATATATGCATGCTCAACGTTTCCGCATATCTGTACCCTGGCAGTATCAAAATGCTCAAAAAAACCGGCCAGCTGGAGCGCCGGTCTGTTAATATCCGGATCGATGATCATGATTTTATCTGTATCTATATCCGGAGTATGGTTTTTGAGATTCATTTTATTTATAAACTGTGTAAGCGAAATGCTGTACTCCTCTTTCATATGTCCTCCCAAATGTGTAAGTGACTTATTATTCATAGTTGACTCGAAAAGTACTCATAAGTACGCTAGCGCTCTACAAGCAGTGATTTTGATAATTATCTCATCCAACTATGAATCGCAACATTATTAGTATACTATATAGTCCAAAAGATTTCACTACAAAAAATTCTTTTAATAAGATATAATAAGAACATTAGTGTAAAGGATGATTCTTATGAACCTATTCAATATCGAAGAAGAACTTGATAAACTACCACATAAGCCCGGTGTCTACATCATGCATGATGAGAACGAGGCTATTCTTTATGTTGGAAAGGCTGTAGACCTGCACAACCGTGTAAGGCAGTATTTCCGAAGCGGCCACGGTCACAACAACTCTCCTAAGATTTTGAAAATGGTTTCTCAGATATCATATTTCGAATATATCGTTACAGCCTCGGAAATGGAAGCTCTGGTCCTTGAGTGTAATCTCATAAAGGAATATCGTCCGAAGTATAACACTCTTATGACTGACGATAAAGGATATCCTTATATCAGAATTACGGTATCGGAGAGATTTCCTCGAATTATGATGAATCATCGCATGGGACGCGACAAGTCTATGTACTTCGGTCCATTTACAGATCGAAAAGCAGTTCATGATACTATTCTTTTGATGAAAAAATTGTTTAATATAAGAAATTGCAATAAAGACCTGAGCTACTCTCCTTTGGATGAACGCCCATGTCTTTATCATCAGATAGGCCAATGTCCTGCACCATGTGCCGGATATATATCCGAAGATGAATACAGAAAAAACATAGAAAAAGCCATAAGCTTTCTGAATGGCAATACTCGTGATATAATAAACGAATTGAAAGATAAGATGAAGGCCTATTCTGAAGAAATGGAATTCGAAAAAGCCGCAGAAGCTAGAGACCTGATAACAAGTATCGAAAAGATTTCGGAAAAACAACGTGCAAGTTCCACCAGTGATGATGACAGAGATATTATCGCCATGGCAAGAAATGACCAAGATGCTGTTATTGCTATATTCTTTGTAAGAGACGGAACTCTTATAGGAAGAGAAAATCATCATATGACTTCCGACAGCTCCGATTCAGATTCAGAGATTATAACTGCATTTATAAAACAGTATTATCTCAATACACCTTTTATTCCGAAAGAGATACTGACCGTAACTCCGGCACAGGATGAGGATGTTATTACTTCTTATCTGTCCGAAAGAAAAGGTCAGAAAGTTTCAATACTTATTCCTCAACGAGGCGAAAAAAAAGGTCTTATAAAACTGGCAGAAGATAATGCTGCTCTTGTTCTGGCACAGGATATTGAACGGATTAAAAAACACGAAAAAAGAACATTTGGAGCCTGCCAAGAAATAGCCGATATAATAGGTGTTGAAAATGTATCTCGTATGGAGGCATTTGATATATCCAATATATCCGGATATCACAGTGTTGCTTCTATGGTGGTTTTCGAAAATGGCAAACCAAAACGAAATGCATACAGAAAATTCAGATTAAGAACCGTTGAAGGTCCTGACGATTATGCTTCCATGAAAGAAGTTCTTTCTAGAAGATATTCAGATGAGAAGACAGGAAGCCTTCCGGATGTTATAATGATGGACGGCGGTAAAGGTCAGATAAATATCGCCGAAACCGTTCTTAATAGTCTTGGGCTTGAGATTCCCGTTTGCGGCATGGTCAAAGATGACAATCACAGAACCAGAGGATTGATATATAAGAATCAAGAGATTGAATTTCCTCCGGGAAGCGAAGCTATCCATATGATAACCGCACTGCAGGATGAAACACATAGATTTGCTATAACATATCACAAACAGATTCGAAGCGACGAACAGACTCACTCGATTCTGGATGACATTAAAGGCATCGGGCCGAAAAGAAGAAAAACTCTTCTATTACATTTCAAGAATATCGATGCCATAAAAAATGCAAGTTTGGAAGAACTTGCTTCGGTTGAAGGAATGAACACACAGTCCGCACAAGCCGTATACGATTTTTTTAACTGACAGGGAGACAATACCGGTATGACTAATTTTTTATTTCCTACAGAGTACTACGCATCCACTTACTCGATAGACTTTGAGAAATATTATAATCATGGATACAGAGCTATCATCTTCGATATAGATAATACTCTGGTTCCACACGATGCAATGCACGATGACAGATCGAGAAAGCTATTCAAGAGATTGAGTGAACTTGGATTCAAGATAGCCTTTGTATCAAATAACAACAAAGCACGAGTTGAAGAATTCAATAAAGAAGTTGGAGGGTACATTATATATAAAGCCGGAAAACCTCATTCATCCGGTTTTATAAATGCAATGAAACATATGGGATCCACCAGAGAGAATACTCTCTTCATCGGAGATCAGCTTTTCACCGATATATGGGGAGCAAATAACGCACATCTTCATTCGATTCTGGTTAAACCCATCGATAAAAAAGAAGAAATACAGATAGTATTAAAGAGATATCTGGAATATCCGATACTGAAACTGTATCTAAGAAAACATCGCCTGAAGGGATGCTAATATCTTTGACTGCTAAATCGCATAGCTCAAAATAATTAAAAAACTTAATAACGTTTTAAAAAGCCGAGACAAGATATTCTTGCCTCGGCTTTTCTCACCCTACTCTGTCAAAGATGCGGATGTCTGTATCTTACAGAACATCAGCTCTGAGTTTCTTAATAACCTGATATGTCTTATTTCTAAGCTCTTCAGCTTCAAAGAGTGGAAGCATTGTATCCATATCGAACTTAGTCTTCATAAGGCTATCGATCCAGTCATTTACGTATTCCTTTACGTAAACAACGTTCTCATCAGTCTTATCTTTAAGGATAGCTTCAATATTGTTAATATTCTCAACAACTGAAGGAGTAGTTGCAACATTAGATCCGGATGCTGATGATGAACCTTCATCTGAAAGCTCGATAACCTTACCGGTCTTTGTGATGATAACCTTCTTGTTTGGAGTCGACTCTGGCTTAGCCTGTACTCCGCCACCCTTCTTATCGATAAGCTTCTCAGCTGCCTTTACAAGACATACAACTGAGTATGTAGCCTCAAGTGGTGACTGCTCAGGCTGATCCTTAGCTTCATGCTGATGCCACAGCCACTCTGACTTAAGAAGCATCTCCTCAATCTTAGGATCATCAAGAAGTTTACGAAGATCAGGATCAACAGTTGTTGTAACCTTTGCTCCGAATAATCCTCCTGCTCTTCCTGCCTGTCCGGAATCTGCTCTCTTATACTTAGCAGGTACAACGATGCTATCATATTTCTTAACGAGATATCTCTCAGCGATCTTTGGATCGTACTCAGCACTTATGATATTGATCTTGTTTCCGTTAAGACCGTTAACGATCATATCTTCACAAGCCATGAATACAAGTGTCTTCTGACGATCATCAATCATCTGCTTGATCTCGTAATTTGTCTTTGACTTCTCAAGGATTGCATTCTTACGTACCTTAAATGCCTTGATCTTCTCCTTGATACTGAAGAACATCTTCAGAAGTGAAGGATTAGCATTTACGTAATCATTGATCCATGAGATCTCAACGTACTGATGCTCAATCTTGTTAGAGAGCTCATATACATTGTATCCATCAAATACAACATTAAGTGTTGTATAGAGTTTTTCAAGAATCTCGTACTTCTCTTCCCATGAACGTGTTGTTACATCAGAATTAACAAGTTCTTTGATACCGCACTCATAGAATACGAGGTTGTACTCATAGAGTCCTTCGAATATATTTGTCTTTCCTGTAAGCTGTGTACCTGCACCGAGAACCTGAAGATTCTTCTTCATATCAGGCTCATTCTCGATATACTGGTAAACCTTCTTAACGAAAGCTGAAACCTCTCCAATGAGAGTATCAATTCTCTTATTATAGAGTTCCTGTTTTGAAATAGCTGTAAGTACATTTCTACTAAGAACGCTTGTGTCCTGAGTATTGTTTACATTACGGATGAGTTCCTTGAAACTCTCGTATACAGCCATGTTATCAATAGGTATGAACTCTGCATTGAGACCATAGAACTCAAATGCTTTATTGTAAT